>DAOMFH010000089.1:0-7589 GCA_035429705.1 Actinomycetota bacterium | reverse complement strand
CCTTGATCAACATCTCCAACGACGCAACAGTCGTGGGCCCACCGGCAACCGCGGAGGCCGCCACCCCCGACGCCGCAGTCGCGACAACCCAACCAATCACAGCACCCGGAGGCGGCGACCACCGTCGCGCACGCGGGTCACCCGGGCCGGACATCCACAACCCCCGGCGTGTGATTGCCGGGGGAACCGGGACCGCGGGGTTACCGTTGGCTGGTGACGGCTGCGCCTGTGCATGAGGAGCCCACGTCCGGCTTCGCGGTGCACCTCGAGGAGTTCTCAGGGCCGTTCGACGTGCTGCTGCAGATGATCTCCAAGCACAAGCTGGAGGTCACGGAACTGTCCTTGAGTCAGGTCACCGACGAATTCGTCCAGTACATCCGGCAGCAGGGCCAGGCCTGGGACCTCGAGGAGGCCAGCCATTTCCTGGTCGTGGCCGCGACGCTGCTGGACCTCAAGGTCGTCAAACTGCTGCCCGGCGCGGAACTGGAGGACGAAGAGGACCTGGCGCTGCTGGAAGCGCGCGATCTGTTGTTCGCCCGGCTCATGCAGTACCGGGCCTACAAGGACGTCTCGGCCACTTTCGCGCAGATGCTGGCCGATGCGCCGCTCATGCAGCCGCGCACCGTCGGCCTCGACCCGGACCTGCGGGGCCTGCTGCCCGACGTGATCCTCGGATTCGGCCCTGACGCGTTTGCGGCCCTGGCCGCGGTCGCGTTGACCCCCAAGCCGGTACCTGAGGTCGCCACCGATCACATCCATGCCCACCACGTGAACGTGGCCGAGCAGAAGGAGATCCTGTTCGGGCGGCTGCGGGAATGCCGGCAGGCGACCTTCCGGGAACTCATCGAGGATGCGGACAATCGCATGGTCGTGGTGGGCAGGTTCCTGGCGCTGCTGGAGTTGTTCCGCGACGGAACGGTGCGGTTCGAGCAGGAGCGGGCCCTGGCGGAATTGACGATCGTGTGGGAGGACGACAGTGACCGATCGGGTGATTGATCTCACCGACCGGCTCGGGATTCAGCCGGCTGACCCGGAGCCGCAGGCCGAGGATCTGGGCGCACCGTCGCTGACCGCGGCGATCGAGGCGCTGCTGCTGATCGCCGACGAGCCGATGAGCGCCGAGGATCTCGGGACGATCCTGTCCACCCCGCCCGACGACGTCACCTCGGCGGTGGAGTCGCTGCAGAGCGACTACGCCACCTCCGGGCGCGGTTTCACCATCCGGCGCGAGTCCGGCGGCTGGCGCTACGTGACCGCTGCCGACTGCGCGGAGCTGGTCAGCCGCTACGTCAAAGACGGTCAGTCGGCCCGGCTGTCGCAGGCCGCCCTGGAGACGCTGGCAGTCGTCGCGTACCGTCAGCCGGTCTCGCGCAGCAGGGTCAGTGCCATCCGCGCAGTCAACGTCGACGGGGTGATGAAGACGCTGGTGACCCGGGGACTGGTCACCGAGGTGGGCCACGATGAGCAGACCGGCGCGGCCCTGTACGCCACCACCGAGTACTTCCTGCAGCGGCTGGGGATCGCCTCGCTGGACGAATTACCCCCGGTGGCCGACTACCTGCCGGATCTGGCTGATCTGGACTCACCGGAACTGACCGGCGAGTTCTAGGTGGACGGCGAGCGACTGCAGAAAGTCCTCGCCGCGGCCGGGCTGGGCAGCCGCCGGGTGTGCGACCAGCTCATCGCGGACGGGCGGGTCAGCGTCGACGGTGTGGTGGCCGTGCCGGGCGTCCGGGTGGATCCGGACACGGCCGTGATCCACGTGGACGGAACCCGCATCCCGACTCGCAGCGAGCATGTGGTGCTGGCCTTCCACAAACCCGCCGGGGTGGCCTCGGCGATGAGCGACCCCCGCGGCCGGGCCTGCGTGGGAGACTTCGTGGCCGACCGCCCGCAGCGGCTGTTCCACGTCGGCCGGCTCGACGTGGACACCGAGGGGCTGCTGCTGCTGACCAACGACGGGGAACTGGCCAACCGGATCGCCCACCCGTCACACGGGATGAACAAGACCTACGTGGCCACCGTGGCCGGGCGGGTGAGTCCGGGACTGCGCACAAGGCTGCGCAAGCCGGTGCAATTGGACGACGGGCCGGTGGAGGTGGATCACTGCCGGATCGTGGACAGTGCTGAACAGCGAAGTGTCGTGGAGGTCTCGCTGCACGAGGGCCGCAACCGGATCGTGCGCAGGCTGTTCGACACCCTCGGCCACCCCGTCCAGCGGCTGGTGCGCACCCAGGTCGGCCCGGTCCGGCTGCGGGGTCTGGCCGCCGGGCAGATGCGTGAGATCACCGGCAAGGAACTGCGCGATCTGTACACGCAGGCCGGCTTGTAGTCTTCGGGTGTGGCGGTGCGAGCGGTGCGTGGGGCGACGCAGGTGGCGGCGGACGCGAGGGAACCCATCATGGAGGCGGTGGGGGAGTTGGTGACCCGCATGCTGGCCGTCAACGAGGTCGATCCGGCCGATGTGATCAGCGTGATCCTCACCTCCACCCCCGACCTGGTGTCGGTCTACCCGGCCACCGCGGCCCGGCTGGCCGGGCTGGAGGACGTGCCGCTGCTGTCCGCGCAGGAGGTGGCCGTACCCGGGGCGATGCCCCGGGTGGTGCGGGTGATGGCGCACGTGGAGTCGCAGCAGCCGCGCAGCGAGATCCGGCACGTCTACCTGCGGGGCACTGAGAGCCTGCGCCGAGACACCGCCGATGACTGACATCCTCATCCGGGGGGCCGGGTTGTTGGGCACCTCGCTGGGCCTGGCGCTGTCGCAGACCGGCGTCCGGACCTACCTGGAGGATGTCAACCCGTCCGCGGTCCGCACGGCGGTGGCCATGGGCGCCGGGTCGGACCAGGCCTGCCTCGACCCGCAGGTCGTGTTCGTGGCGGTGCCGCCGGACCAGATCGCCGCGGAGGTCGCCGCGGCCCTGAGCAGATTCCCGTCGGCGACGGTCACCGATGTGGGCAGCGTGAAGGCCGGGCCGATCGCCGAACTCACCTTGGCGGGGGCGGACCTGAGCCGGTACGTGGCCGGTCACCCGATGGCCGGCCGGGAGGTGTCGGGGGCGGCGGCTGGACGCGGGGACCTGTTCGAGGACCGGGCCTGGATCCTCACCCCGGTGGCCGACACCGACCCGGATCGACTGGCGCAGATCGCCACCTTGGCCGAGAGCCTGCACGCGGTCGTGCGGCTGATGGACCCGGAAGAACACGACCGTGCCGTCGCCCTGTGTTCACACGCCCCGCAGGTGGTCGCCTCGCTGCTGGCCGCGCAATTGCTGGGGGCGTCGGCCTCCGAAGTCAGTGTGGCCGGACCGGGAGTGCGCGACACGACGCGGATCGCGGCCAGCGACCCGGGGCTGTGGGCCCAGATCCTGCTGGCCAACGCCGATCACGTCGGGGTGCATCTGGAGCGTTTCGCCCAGGACGTCGAGTCGTTCCGCGCTGCGATGCAGCAGCGGGATGCCGTCGCCTTGCGGGACCTGCTGGGCCGCGGTGTGGCCGGGCGGGCGAAACTGCCCGGCAAGCACGGTGGGCAGGCCGCTCGATCGGTCACGGTCTCCGTGGTCATCGAGGACGCCCCCGGCCAGCTCGCAGAGGTGTTCCGACGGGCTGGCGAGGCCGGGGTCAACCTGGAGGACGTCCGTATCGAGCACACCCTGGGAAGGCTGCGCGCCATCGCACACCTGATGGTGCGACCGGAGTCAGAGGCACAACTGCGGGAAGCCCTGACGGTCACCGGCTGGGATCTGCGCGGGTGACCGGGGGTCCTATCCGACCGTTCCGGCCGCGATCAGAGTGTCCGCCTCCGACTCGCTGAGCCCCCAGGCGGACAGGGTCGCGCGGACATCCCGCCCGCCCGCGTCCGCAGCCACCGGCTCGGCGGGCTGGCTGCGGCTGAAACGTGGTGCGGGGCCCGGCTGCACGATGTCGTCAACCGTCACGAACGATTTCCGGGCCAGGTTGTGCGGGTGTTCGGGGGCCTCCCAGGGCGACAGCACCGGCGTCACGCAGGCGTCGGAACCGGCGAAGGTCTCGGCCCACTCGTCGCGGGTCCGCTGGGCGAAGGTTTCGCTGAGGATGCGGCGCAGCTCCGGCCAGCGGGCGAAGTCGAACTGCCCGGGCAGGTCCGGCCCGGCCAGACCGAGGATCTCGATCATCTCCGCGAAGAACTGCGGCTCGAGGCAGCCCACGGCCACGTACTGCCCGTCGGAGGTCTCGTACGTGTCGTAGAAGGGCGACCCACCGTCCAGCAGGTTCTGGCCCCGCGGTGCGCCCCACATTCCGGCTGCCCGCATGCCGCGCATGAACGCCGTCAGCGTGGACGCCCCGTCGACCATCGCCGCGTCGACGACCTGGCCTCGGCCGGAGGCGGACCGCTCGAACAGCGCCGCCAGGATGCCCAGCGCCATCAGCATCCCGCCCCCGGCGAAGTCGCCGAGCACGTTCATCGGCGCGTGCGGGGCACGGCCCGACCGGCCGATCGGTTCCAGCAGCCCGGCCAGGGCGATGTAGTTGATGTCGTGCCCCGCGCGCTGGGCCAGCGGGCCGTCCTGACCCCACCCGGTCATGCGGGCGTACACGAGCCATTGGTTGACCCGCATCAGATCCTCCGGGCCGATACCCAGCCGCTCGGCGACGCCGGGCCGGAACCCCTCGACGAACACGTCTGCGGACTCGGCCAGGCGCAGCAGCGCGGCCACGCCGTCCGGGTGTTTCAGGTCGAGGCTGAGCGTTGTGCGCCCCCGGTCGAGCGGGCCCGGCGGCGGCACGAAACCGGGAGTGCCACTGCTGCGTTCGATCCGCAGCACGTCCGCACCCAGATCGGCGAGGAGCATGCATCCGAACGGTGCCGGGGCCAAGCTGGCGAGTTCGATGACGCGCAGTCCGGTGAGCGGACCCATGAGGACTCCTTCTTCAGATGAGATGAACCGTCGGTGGCGGTCCGGAGACACTGCTGCCCATGATTCCACCAGGCGGGCGCCACATCCGACGAATCGGGTATCCCCCCGGCCGCCGCATCCGGTGGGTGCGGACCGTCCAGGTAGGCTCGCAGGCATGCCCCCAGTGATCGTCGCCGTGGACGGACCTTCCGGTTCCGGAAAGTCCAGCGTCTCCAAGGGGGTCGCGCAGCGTCTCGGTTTCGCCTATCTGGACACCGGCGCCATGTACCGGGCGGTGACGTGGTGGGCGCTGCACGAGGAGATCGGTGTGGACGCCGTCGCCGGGCGCATCGGTCAGTGCGCGATCCTCAGCGGCACCGATCCGGCCGCCCCCACGATCAGTGTCGACGGCACCGATGTCTCCGAGGCGATCCGCACCCCGGAGGTGACCGCCGCGGTCAGCGCCTACAGTGCGGTCCCCGAGGTGCGCACCGCCCTGGTCGAACAGCAGCGGCGGGTTGCCGCGGGCGTGGCCAAGGGCCTGGTGGCTGAGGGCAGGGATCTGGGAACTGTCGTGTTCCCGGACGCCGACCTGAAGGTGTACCTGACCGCGGACGTCGCCGCGCGGGCGCAGCGCCGGGCCGCGGAGAACGCGCAACGCGGGCACAACTCGGACGTCGGTGACACCCACCAGTCCCTGACCGCCCGCGACGCGGCCGACAGCGGCCGGGCAGTCTCCCCCCTGCAGGTTGCCGACGATGCCGTGGAAGTGGATGCCACACACCTGACCCTGGCAGAGGTCATCGACCACGTGACGGCCCTGGTGAAGGCCCGCACGTGAGCGAGCAGATGCCCGGCGACGAGACCTACGTCGACGACTTCGGCGGGGACGAGTCGGACCTCGCCGGCCTTGCCCGCGCGGCCGAGTCCGTGGCCGCCCAGGAATACTCCGAAGCCGAGCTTGAGGAACCAGGCCGGCCAACGCTGCCGGTGGTCGCGGTCATCGGACGGCCGAATGTCGGCAAGTCCACCCTGGTCAACCGCATCCTGGGCCGGCGCGAGGCGGTGGTCCAGGATGTGCCCGGGGTGACCCGGGACCGGGTCCGGTACACCGGGGAGTGGGCTGGCCGGGACTTCCAACTGGTCGACACCGGGGGCTGGGAGCACGACGCCACCGGCATGCGCGCCGACATCGCCGCCCAGGCCCGGGTGGCGGTGGACGAGGCGGACCTGGTCGTCTTCGTGGTCGACGCGACGGTGGGCGCCACCGACGCCGACGAGCGGGTGGTGCCGATCCTGCGTGCCGCGGGCAAGCCGGTGGTGCTGGCCGCGAACAAGGTCGACGACGCCGGTACCGAGGCCGACGCCGCCGCCTTGTGGTCGCTGGGGCTGGGGGAGCCGTACCCGGTCTCCGCGCTGCACGGCCGGGGCAGCGGGGATCTGCTCGACGAGATCATCGCCCGACTGCCCGAGCAGGGGTCAGCCGAGGTGATCGCCGGACCGCCCCGGGTGGCCATCGTGGGCCGGCCGAATGTGGGCAAGTCGTCGCTATTGAACAAACTCGCCGGCCAGCAGCGCGCGGTCGTGGACAGCGTCGCCGGCACGACCGTGGACCCGGTGGACGAACTGGTCACGGTGGGCGGCGAACAGTGGCTGTTCGTGGACACCGCGGGGATCCGCCGCCGGGTCAAGGAAGCCAGCGGCCACGAGTACTACGCCTCGATCCGCACCCAACGCGCGATCGAGCGCGCTGAGGTCGCCCTAGTAGTGATCGACGCCAGCGAGCCGATCTCCGAGCAGGACGTCCGAATCATCCAGATGGTCGTCGACGCCGGACGCGGACTGGTCATCGCGTTCTCCAAGTGGGACCTCATGGACGATGACCGGCGCCGGGAACTGGCCCGCGAGATCGACCTGGACCTCGTCGGGGTGCCCTGGGCCGAGACTGTGAACATCTCCGGCAAGACCGGCCGTGGGGTCGATCGTGTCGGCAAACACCTGCGCACCGCCCTGACCTCGTGGCAGACCCGCGTGCCCACCGGTCGGCTCAACAAGTTCCTGGCCGAACTGGTGGCCGCGCACCCGCACCCGGTGCGGGGCGGACGCCAGCCCCGCATCCTGTTCGGCACCCAGGCCGCCACCCGGCCGCCGACGTTCGCGCTGTTCACCACCGGATTCCTCGAGCACGGCTACCGCCGTTTCGTAGAACGGCGCCTGCGGGAGGATTTCGGGTTCGTGGGTACCCCGATGCGGATCAACCTGCGCATCCGGGAGAGGCGCAAGCGCCGGTGACAGGCCGTGTCCGGACGCTGTCGGCGCCGCGATACTCTGGTGCAGCACGTCGAAAGGCGTGCGGCGGGCTGTAGCGCAGTTTGGTAGCGCACTTGACTGGGGGTCAAGGGGTCGCAGGTTCAAATCCTGTCAGCCCGACGGGTGAAACCCCTGATCAGAAGCACATTCTGGTCAGGGGTTTCCGTCCATCCGGCGGCGCTGATACCCACGGTGATACCCACAGCCGTTACCAACGCGGCTGACCGGCATGTCGGCGGTCGTG
Source organism: Actinomycetota bacterium (assembly GCA_035429705.1). GTDB lineage: Bacteria > Actinomycetota > Actinomycetes > S36-B12 > UBA10799 > JADKAV01. Next base: position 161 of record DAOMFH010000089.1, on the reverse strand, counting down.
CGGGAATGCTGCGGTCAAGGGGTCGCGCTGCTTGAATCCGGTTCGCGAAGTCCTCAGTACCCGGCCTCGGTCAGCATCTTCTTGACGGTGGCCCGGTGCACTCCGGTGACCTCCGCGATGCCGCGCAGGCTCAGCCCGTCCTCGAACGCGGCGACCACCTC
>DAOMFH010000088.1:3980-7600 GCA_035429705.1 Actinomycetota bacterium | reverse complement strand
CGCGAGCTGGGTTTAGAACGTCGTGAGACAGTTCGGTCCCTATCCGCCGCGCGCGTAGGAGTCTTGAGAAGGGCTGTCCCTAGTACGAGAGGACCGGGATGGACGAACCTCTGGTATGCCAGTTGTTCCGCCAGGAGCACGGCTGGTTAGCTACGTTCGGAAGCGATAACCGCTGAAAGCATCTAAGCGGGAAGCGCGCTTCAAGATGAGGGCTCCCACAGGGTTGACCTGGTAAGGCCCCCAGCTAGACGACTGGGTTGATAGGCCGGAAGTGGAAGCACGGCGACGTGTGGAGCTGACCGGTACTAATAGGCCGAGGACTTGCCACACATTTATTTCTCCATCGCGTTCACTATGCGGTTCCCGAGATACGGTCGGGAACGATTGATATCTCCATAGAGTTTCGGCGGCAATAGCGAAGGGGAAACGCCCGGTCCCATTCCGAACCCGGAAGCTAAGCCCTTCTGCGCCGATGGTACTGCCCTGGTGACGGGGTGGGAGAGTAGGACGCCGCCGGACATTCTTTCCGATGGGGGGCCGTAAGGCCCCCCATCGACGTATCTACGGAGGTTTTCATGGCCGATGGCACACGTGGAGGCCGCGAGCGCCCGCGCCGGTCCGGCGGTCCCAAGGATTCGCGAGGCCGTTCGCGTCCGGGCACTTCGGGTCAGCGGTCCTCATCCGGTGGCGGACGGTCTTCCGGGCGCGGCGCCGGCGGATCCGCACGGAAGCCGGCAGGCCCGGCATCGCGCTCGGCCGCGGGTCGCTCCGACCGCGCCGCGACGGGCGACCGGCGGGAGCGCAAGCCGGCGGGTGGCAGGCCTGAGCGCAAGCCGGACGCCGACCGCCCGGAGCGCGACACGTCCAACGACCTGCCGTGGCCCGAGGAGATCTTCGAGCTGGAACTCGAGCCGGAGCTGCTCAAGGAACTCGAGGCGTTCGGGGGACGCACCGAGACCCTGGCCAAACATCTGCTCAGCGTGCAGGTGCTGGCCGAGAGCGACCCCGAACAGGCCTACCTGCACGCCGCCCGGCTGCGCGAGCGGGTGCCCCGCTCGGCCCTGGCCCGGCAGACCGCCTGCATCGCTGCCTACCGCGCCGCGCACTACAAGGAGGCCGTGAAGGACGAGGCCGCGTATCGGCGCATCAGCGGCGGATTCGAACTCGTGCCGATCGCGGCGGACAGTGAGCGAGGCCTCGGCCGGCCCGAACGGGCGCTGGCGATGGTTGCGGAGTTCGAGGCCGAGCGGCTGGACAGTGACACCCGCACCGAACTGCTCATCGTCGGTGGGGGTGCCCGCCGGGATCTCGGTGACGACGAGGCGGCCCGTGTGCTGTTCCAGAAGGCGGTGCGCGCTGCGCGGTCCCCGATGGCCTCAGCCCGGGCGCGCTTTGCCCTTGGGGACATGCTGTCAGCCACAGGGGACGCCGAGCAGGCCCGCAAGTGGCTGCAGTCGGCGATCGACCTTGACGAGGACGCGGTCTGGACCGAGGCCCGGTCTCGCCTCGAGGAACTGCCGTGATGGATCACGACTGCCTGTTCGTGGATCTCGACGGGGTGGTCTACCGGGGCCGGCAGGCCGTGCCCCACGCGGTGGAGGTGCTCAGCGCGTTCCCGGGCCGGGTGCTGTATGTGACGAACAATGCCAGCCGTGCGCCGCAGACGGTGGCGACTCAGCTGGCTGGATACGGACTGCCGGCGCGACCAGAGGACGTGGTGACCTCGGCGCAGGCCGCGGCGGCCCATCTCGCATCCGTGCTGCCCCGGGGTGCCAGGGTGCTCGTCACCGGGGGCGAGGGGCTGTGGCAGGCGGTGGTCGAGAACGACCTGCGGCCGGTGAGGTCGGCTGAGCAGGCCGAGGCGGTCGTCCAGGGGTTCTCGCCGGAACTGACGTGGAAGGATCTCGCGGAGGCCTCCTACGCCTTGGCGCGGGACATTCCCTGGGTGGCGTCGAACACGGACATGTCCGTGCCCACTGCCCGGGGCATCGCGCCGGGCAACGGCACCTTCGTGGCCGCGGTGGCCTCGGCCACCGGCCGCACGCCGATCGTGACCGGCAAACCGCATCCGCCGATCATGGATCTGGCCCGGGCAAGGGCCAGTGCCCAGCGGCCGCTGGTGGTCGGCGACCGGCTCGACACCGACATCGCCGCGGCCCGGGCGGCTGGGATGCCTTCGCTGCTGGTACTCACCGGCGTCAGCGGTTGGCAGGATCTGCTTGACCTGCCGGTCGAAGAGCTCCCCACCGCGGTCGCCCCCGATCTGCGGGTGCTGGCGGGGTACCAGGACGAACTGACCCGGACCTTGGCGCAACTGGTGGGCGCTCTGCGGGCGGGTGGGGACGTTGCACCGACGGTGGAGCGGTTACATCAGCTTTCGCAAGCGCAGTAGGTCACGCCACCCGGCGTCCAGCCTCAGCCGGCCGGTCGCCCAGGCGTGCGAGAACGTCAACCGCTTGTCGGTCAAATCGATCAGGTCATCGCTGGTCATGGTCAGCGCGATGTCGGGCTTCGGCCCGCCCCAGCTCTGCACGATGTCCACCAGCCGCCCGTCGTGCAGGCGGGCCTGGTAGGCGATTCCGAGGTCCAGCAGAACCAGTTCCAGGGTGCGGTCGGGGATGTTCGACCGCCGTGTTTCATGAGGGTATTCATCCAGCCGTGCGGCGAGCTCCGCGAGAGCCGCCTCACACTGCTCGACGGACGCCATCTGTCCACTCCCTTGAATCATGGTCACGCAGCGACGGTACCCCTTGGACCATGTCCCTGCCGGTAATGACATCACCCCTGAAGTAGCGTTGAATCAACGAGCCGCTAGGGGAAGGGCCCGAAGTGATCGAGACTCTACGAAGTTACCTGAATTTGGCCGCCGGCCTGGTCGAGTCCACGGCCGAGCGGGCCAAGGAGTCCGCCTCCCAACTGATGGCCCAGGGTGCCGAGGGTCCGGAGATGATGTCCGAGCACGTGCAGGAGATCGCCGAGGACCTCATCGAGCAGAGCCGCACCAACCGGGAACTGATGATCGGGCTGATCCGCACCGAGATCGACCGCGCCGTGGGCCGCATGGGATTCGTCCGGGAGGAGGAACTGGCTGCGGTTCGCAAGCACGTGGAGCGACTGGAGTCGCAACTGAACCAGCGCGGGGATCAGGCCTCGGCGGCGGCCAGCCTGGCCGTGTCCACCGCCTCGGCGGCAGTGCCGGCAGCAACCAAGGCGGCGGCGAAGGCCACAGACACGGCCGTGAAGGCCTCCCGCCTGGCCGCGGGCACCGCTCGCAGTGCGGCCCGGACCGCCGCCGGCGCCACGCGGTCGGTGGCCACCGGCCACACTGGCCAGTCCGCAGCTCCCGCAGACGCGGAGAAGCCGCCGCCTGCCCCGACCGCTCAGGCAGCGGCGCCGGTCGTGAAGCGGACCACGGTCAAGAAGCCAGCCGCTGGCGAGCCCGCCGCGCAAGAGCGCGCAGCCGACGAGCCCGCAGCCGAAAAGCCCGTGGCGACAAAGCCTGCGGCGAAGAAAGCCCCGGCTAGAAGGGCCACGGCCAAGAAGGCCCCGGCTGCCAGTAAAGCCGCAGCCAAGAAAGCCCCAGCCAAGAAAGCCCCAGCCAAACCCAAGAAGTCGGCGGA
>DAOMFH010000088.1:0-3880 GCA_035429705.1 Actinomycetota bacterium | reverse complement strand
CAGCCAAGAAAGCCCCAGCCAAGAAAGCCCCAGCCAAACCCAAGAAGTCGGCGGAGGGATCCTGATGGCCGATCCGGAGAAGATCGCGGACATGGTCGAGCAGGTGGCGCAGACCGAGGGTGACCGTTACTCCCGACTAGTGGACATCCACGACGCCCTGCGGGACGCCTTGGCTGAGACCGACGGTGGCCCTGCGGCGACTGGACGCTGAACTGGTCCGCCGTGGCCTGGCCAGGTCGCGGCAGCAAGCGTCCGAACTCATCGAGGCCGGCGAGGTGAGCGTGAGCCGGATGGTGGCGGTCAAACCGGCGACCCAGGTGGACGAGGCTGCGCCGATCACCGTGCGGGCCCAGCAGCGCGAGTACGTCTCGCGCGGCGCACACAAACTGGTCGGTCCGCTGGCCGCCTTCGGTGTGCCGGTCGAGGGGCGACGGGCCCTGGACGCCGGAGCATCGACCGGTGGGTTCACCCAGGTCCTGCTCCAGGCCGGCGCGGCTCACGTGGTCGCGGTGGACGTCGGATACGGGCAGCTGGCATGGTCACTGCGGCAGGACCCGCGGGTGACGGTGCTGGACCGGACCAACGTGCGCCACCTCACTGTTGAGATGCTGCCCTTCGCCCCGGACCTGGTGGTCGCCGACCTCAGCTTCATCTCCCTGACCAAGGTCCTACCCGCACTCAGCGCTGTCGCGGACACCGATGCCGACCTGGTGCTGCTGGTCAAACCCCAGTTCGAAGTGGGCAAGGGACAGGTGGGTAAGGGTGGGGTGGTGCGCGATCCCGGCCTGCACGCCGCCTCCATCCGCCAGGTGGCAGCGGCCGCCGCACAGGCCGGCTACGGCGTGGCCGGCCTGCTGCCCAGCCCGCTGCCCGGGCCGAGTGGCAACATCGAGTTCGTGATGTGGCTGCGAAGGGACGCCCCCGCTTTGACCGATCGCGCGGTCCAGGAGGTGCTGTCGGGATGAAACCACCCAGGAAGGTCCTGCTCCTGGTGCATCCGGAACGGGCCGCCGCGCTGGAGATGGCCACGCAGTGCGCTTCCGGCCTGCAGAACCACGGGATCACCGTGTTCTGCCTCGACGGGCTCGTGGCGGGCCAGGGCGTGATTCCCGATGACGGTTCCACGGTCGTGGACCTGGTGGTCGTCTTCGGTGGGGATGGCAGCATCCTGCGCGGCTCCGAGATCGCCCGTGCCCATGATGTGCCCTTGCTGGGGGTGAACCTCGGCCATGTCGGGTTCCTGGCCGAGCTCGAGGAGGAGGAAGCCGGGGACATCGTCGAGCACATCGCCACCGGCGCCTTCATCATCCAGGAACGGATGACCCTGGACGTGTCGGTGGTACGCGGTGGTTCGGTCGTCGCGGAGTCCTGGGCGCTGAACGAGGCCAGCATCGAGAAGGCCGGACGCATGATCCACGTCGTGGCCGAGGTCGACGGGCGACCCCTGAGCGAATGGGGCTGTGACGGCGTGCTGGTCGCCACCCCCACCGGTTCGACCGGCTACGCCTGGTCGGCCGGTGGCCCGGTGGTCTGGCCAACGGTGGACGCGATCCTGCTGGTGCCGGTGAGCGCGCACGCCCTGTTCGCCAGGCCGATGGTCGTCTCCTCAGCCCGGCTGCTGGCGATCGAAGTCCTGCCGTCCTCGCCGCCGGCGGCTCTGTGGTGCGATGGCCGCCGGCTGACTCCGCTGGAACCGGGCGACCGCATCGAAGTGGTCCGGGGCAAGCGCCCGGTCCATCTCGCCAGGTTGCGCGAGAGCCTGTTCGTGGACCGGCTGGTTGCCAAGTTCCGGCTTCCCGTGCAGGGCTGGAGCGGGCGAGGGCGCCGGTGATCAGGGAACTGCGCATCGAGCGGCTCGGGATCATCGCCGGGGCACGCGTGGTGCCCGGTCCCGGCTTCACCGCTCTGACCGGGGAGACCGGGGCCGGCAAGACCATGGTGTTGACGGCGTTGGACATGCTGCTGGGCGGACGGGTGGACTCGGCCATCTCCGAGGGTGCCGGTGTTGAAGGTCTGTGGGAGGTGCCCGAGGATCACCCGGCTGTGGCAAGGATCGAGGATGCCGGCGGCAGCGTGCCGGACGGCGAGATCGTCCTCGCCCGCACATCCAGTTCCGGCCGTCTGCGCGCGTTCGCCGGTGGCAGGCTGGTCCCGGCCTCCCTGCTCGCCGAGGTGGGCGAGCACCTGGTGACGGTACACGGTCAGGCCACCCAGCAGCGGCTTCGGCACCCGGCCGCCCAGCGCGCCGCGCTCGACCGGTTCGGCGGGACTGAGCACCTGCGCCTGCTCGCCGATCACCGGACGGCTCATCAAGCCTGGCAGCGGCTGGCCGAGGAACTGCGGGCAGCAAGCACCGACCAGCAGCAGAACCAGCAGCGCATCCTGTTCCTCACCGGCGCGCTGGAGGAGATCGAGAAGGCCGACCCGCAGCCCGGGGAGACCGAGTCCCTGCGCGCCGAGCAGCACCGCCTGGCCAACCTCGCCGACCTGAGTGCGGCCACGGCCGGTGCCGAGACCGCCGTGCTCGGCAGCGAGGACGTCGATCGGCCGGGAGCCGCGGATCTCCTGCACCTGGCGGCCAGGGCGCTCAGCGGGGTGGAGGACCCGGATCTCGATCCGTTGCGCGACCGCCTCATGGCCCTCGCCGAGGAGACCGCGGACGTGGGCCGGGAGATCTCCGGCTTCGCCGCCGGGCTGCAGGACGAGCCCGGCCGGCTCGAATGGCTCAACCAGCGGTTGCACGACCTCGGTGTACTGCACTCCCGGTACGGCACCACCGACGCCGAAGTGCTGGAGTGGGCCCGGCAGGCGGCCGCCGAACTCGTCTCGCTGGAGCGGGGCAGCGACCTGGATGCGCTGGCAGCCCAGGAACAGGGGGCGCGGAAGGCGCTGAGCGAGCTGACCCGAGCGCTATCGCGTTCGCGGCGCGGGCTCGCCGAGAGTCTGGCCGAACAGGTGACCGGGGAGTTGCAGCACCTGGCGATGCCCAACGCCACATTGGCCGTCACCGTCACTGAGGGGGAACCCGGCCCGGACGGCGCCGACGACGTCGGCTTCCTGCTGACATCGCATCCAGGTGCGAGTCCGGCTCCCATCGCCAAGGCAGCGTCCGGTGGGGAACTCAGCCGGATCATGCTGGCCCTGGAGGTGGTCCTGGCCGACACCGACACCGTGGGCACATTCGTCTTCGACGAAGTGGACGCCGGGGTGGGCGGTGCGGCGGCCACCGCCATCGGCCGCCGGCTGGCCGCCCTTTCCGAGCATGCTCAGGTCATCGTGGTGACGCACATGCCGCAGGTCGCCGCGTTCGCCGGCACCCACCTGCGGGTATGGAAGCAGCAGGGTGCCGAGGTCACCGTCTCGGATGTCCGCGAACTCGACGCAGAGCAACGCGTGGTCGAGATCGCCCGGATGCTCGCCGGGCAGGAGGACTCCGCCCACGCCCGGGAGCACGCCCGGGAACTGCTCGACATGGGTTCGGGGTGGGCTTGGCAGTAGCGGGCGGCCCGTCCGCAGCGGATATCCCGGTGGTCCCGGCGTGCAGTACCCGGGAGTCGCCGTGGACCTCGGCGGCGCGGGCCAGGGCGGTCAGCCAGGCGTCCAGCCGGTCCAGCAGCCCGTTGATCTCGTCGAGCACGCCCGGGTGTTCGACCGGCAGCCCGGCGCGGATCCGCACCCGCCGGGCCGCGGCATGGGACACGTCATGAAACACCGGGCACCTCCGATCGACACGCACAAGTGGACAGCCCTGCCGGGGGCAGTCACCCAGCCAAAGCCGGATCGTGTCGAATCGGGACTGGTTACCCGCGACGGGCCACCGGCAACCGGTGGTGCTCCAACTGCACCTCAGACACTACGGACCGGGTACGACAAACCATCC
>DAOMFH010000087.1:0-7614 GCA_035429705.1 Actinomycetota bacterium | reverse complement strand
CTCAGGCCAAGCAGCTCAGGCCAAGCAGCTCAGGCCAAGCAGCTCAGGCCAAGCAGCTCAGGCCAAGCACCTCAGGTCGGCGACTCAGTCCTCGCGGCCCAGTTGCTCGAGGCCGTCATCGGCGAGTACCGCGGCGTGTGGGCGGGCGATCCGCCAGATCACGACCGCGAGGGCGCCTCCGACGAACGGGGCGATCAGGAACAGCCAGACCTGCTGCAGAGACTCGCCGCCGGCGAACAGCGCCGGGCCCAGTGAGCGGGCCGGGTTGACCGAGGTGCCGGTCAGTGGGATGCCGACCAGGTGCACGGTGGCCAGCGACGCGCCGATCGCCAGTCCGGCAAAGCCGGGGGCCGCCTTGTGGTCGGTGACCAGCAGGATGACGCCCACGAAGGCGGCGGTGAGCAGTGCCTCGACCAGGAATGCGCCCAGTGCGTTGGGTCCGTCCCCGCCGAACGCGTTGGTGCCCAGCCCGCCGGTCTCATCGGTGATCCCGCCGGCGTTGACCAGCACCCACAGGACGAAGCCGCCAACAGCCGCGCCGAGGAACTGCACGACCATGTACAGCGCCGCCTCTTTGCCCTCCTGGCGCTTGGACAGCCAGAAGGCCAGGGTGACAGCCGGATTGACGTGGCAGCCCGATGTGGGGCCAATGGCGTACGCCAAGGCGGTGAGCACCAGGCCGAACGCCAGGGCCACCCCCAGCATTCCCATGGACTTGATGCCGCTGACGGCTGCGCCCACGGCGAGGAACACGAGCAGGAACGTGCCGACGAACTCGGCGATCAGCTTGTTGGACATGAAGGCCTCCCAACGTCGCATGAAACGCTATGCAGGCCCCGTGGGCAAGGCGCCACGCCGTGAGCAAGCCGGGCACAGCCCGACGACCTCCACGGTGTGCGCCACATCCGTGAAGCCGTGTTGTTCGGCCATGCGCCGGGCCCATCGCTCAACCGGTGCAGCGGTGACCTCGACCGTGAAGCCGCACGAGCGGCACACGAGGTGGTGGTGGTGTCCGGCGCTGCAGGCCCGGTAGCGGGCCTCCCCGTCCTCGCCGAGCAGCATGTCCACCTCTCCGGCCTCGGCCATAACGGCCAGGGTCCGGTAGACGGTGGTCAGTCCCACCCCGGCGCCCGCTTCGCGCAGGTCGGCGTGGATCTGCTGTGCCGTGCGGAAATCGGTGCGCTCCTGCAAGAGGGCGGCCACGGCCTCTCGTTGCCGGGTTCTCCTGCGGGGGGTGCTCATGGTGCGGGCCGCCGGACTCCCCGCACGCCGAGGGTGACCACGAAGGCAGCCAGCGTGAGCAGCACGATGGTGGCGCCCGAGGGGACGTCGATGTAGTAGCTGGCGATCACGCCGCCCACCGCGCACAGCAGCCCGATCGCGGAGCCGAGCAGGGCGGTGCCCCGGAAGGAACTGCTGACCTGCTGGGCGGCGGCGATGGGCACGATCATGATCGCGCTGACCAGCAGCAGCCCCACCGTGCGCATCCCGATGACCACGGTGACCGCGGCCAGCACGGTGATCAGTGCACTGATGAACGCGGTAGGGATGCCCTGGGTGCGGGCGACCTCGGGGTCGAAGGACACGGTGAACATCTCCCGGCCGAACACCAGCAGTGTGATCAGCACGGCACCGGCCGATCCCAGTAGCCAGAGCAGGTCGCGGGCCGACACTGTCGTGATCGCTCCGAAGAGGTACTGGTTCAGTGACGAGGCCGCGCGGTTGCCCGCCATGTAGGTGAACATCACCCCACCGGCGATGCCGCCGTAGAAGACCAGGGCCAGGATGACATCCCCGGCAGAGCGGCTGCGCGCGCGCAGGACCTCGATGCCGATGGCGCCTAGCACGGCGACCGCGAGTGCCGTGCCGATCGGGGAGGTGCCGGTGAGGAACGCCAGGCCCACCCCGGTCAGGGCGACGTGGCCCATGCCGTCTCCCAGCAGGGCCAGGCGCCGCTGGACCAGGAATACGCCGATCGACGGAGCCACCAGGCCGACCACGAGCGCCGCCAGGAACGCCCTGCGCATGAAGTCGAAGTCCAACCAGGTCACAGGTCCTCCAGTAGTCCGGGTTCGCCCGGGTCCTCGGGGCTGTGGTGCCAGACGTGCTCGGTCCACTGCGGCGGCGGTGGGGACGGGCCGTCGTAGCGCACGGATCCCTGCTGTGGCGGGCCCAGCACGATCGCCCGCTGCGCCAGCCCCGCGACCGGGCCGAGGTCGTGAGTGATGACCACGATCGTCGCTCCGGCGGTATGCAACTGCTCGATGTGCCGGGCGAGCCGCTTCTGCTCGCGGGTGTCGACGCCAGCGGTGGGCTCGTCCAGGATCAGCAGATCCGCGTTGGCGACCAGAGCCCGGGCGATCATCACCCGCCGCTGCTGGCCCCCGGAGAGGTCCTCGAACCGGTGATGGCGGCGCTCGGACAGTCCCACATGTTCCAGTGCCAGGTGCACGCGCGCCCGTTCAGCCTTGCTGATTGGCCGCCAGCGGTGCGCGGTGGTCGTCAGCGCGGCCCGGACGGCCTCCTCGACGCTGAGCGGGACGGCGCTGGCGGTCAGCAGGTGCTGCGGGACGTAGGCCACGCGCTGCCATTGCCGGAACCGGGCCGCCGGCGTGTCGAAGAGCAGGACGCGGCCGGTGCTCGGCTTGAGCAGGCCCAGGGCGGCGCGGACCAGCGTCGTCTTCCCGGTTCCGTTGGCGCCCATCAGCGCCACGAACTCACCCTCGTGGATGTCCACGGACACGTCGTGCAGCACCGGGTTCCCGAACGTGACCCCCAGATGCTCGGTGCGGATGGCGCTCACGAGCAGGACTGTCCGAGGGCCAGCGTCTCGAGGTTGGCCCGCATGGCCGTGAAGTAGTCGCCCTCGGCCGGTGGCCCCTCGAGCGGGTCGAGCGTGGCGGTGTCCACCCCCGCCTCGGCGGCGATGGTCTCGGCGACGGCCGGGTCGACCAGCGTTTCGCTGTAGACCGTCGTTACCCCGTTGTCCTGCACGAACCGAGTGAGATCCGCGATCGCCGCAGCGCTCGGCTCTGTCTCGGGGGACAGCCCGGAGATGCCCTTCTGGTCGAAGCCGTAGCGGTCTGCCAGGTAGCCGAACGCCTCATGGCTGACCACCATCGTGCGGGTGGTGCAGTCCGTGGTCGCGCGGGTCCACTGCTGGTTGAGTGCGCCGAGTTCCTCGTCGAGCCGCGCGGCATTTGTCCGGTAGTCCTGTGCGTGGTCGGGGTCGGTGGCCGCCAGGGTGTCTGCGACGGTGACCGCCATCTGCTGCATGAGGATGGGATCGAGCCACACGTGTGGGTCGGTGCCGCCGCCGGAGGTGCGCAGCGGCAGGCCATCGGCCAGGTCGACCACAGTGCCTCCGGCGCCGGTCACGGCCTGGTCCACAGCCGGCTGGAAGCCGCCGATGTAGAACACCGCGGACGCCTGCTGGACGTCCCCGACCTGTTGCGGGCTCAACTCGAGGTCGTGCGGTTCGGTCCCCGGTGAGGTCAGCGTCTGCACGTCCACGAGGTCTCCGCCTACCTGCTCGACGAGGAACTCGACGGGGTAGTGGGAGGCCACAACGCTGACCCCGTCAGCGGGGGGAGCCTGCTCGGCGCCGCTGGAGCAACCGGCCATCAGAACAGCGACGGCCGCCAGGAGCAGCAGGGGTTTGGGCACCGTGCCAGAGTATCACTTATTGAAAATGGTTGTCGTTAGTGGACTGGTGCGCGGACTGGTGGCCGGAAAGCCGGGGACAGGTCAGGGGCGTGGCGGGACAGCCATCCCGCCGAGTTGCCCCGCGAACCAGTAGCCGCTGTCCTTGATCGTCCGGTGTTGCGTCTGGAAGTCGACGTGGACCAAGCCGAAGCGCGCTCGCAGCCCCTCGGCCCACTCGAAGTTGTCCATCAGCGACCAGCAGAAGTAGCCGTCCACCGGGACCCCCCGGTCGACGGCGGCCCGCACCTGTGCCACGTGGGACTCGTAGTAGGCGATGCGCAGGTCGTCGTGCACCCGGCCGCCGGCCAGCACGTCGTCGAACGAGGCGCCGCCCTCGGTGACCACGATGCGCGGGTAGCGGTCGTACGCATGGACCATGTCCAGCACCATGCCGAGCCCCTCGGGGCGGATCTCCCAGCCCAGCGAGGTTCTCTCGATGTCGGGATCGTCGCCCATCACCGGGATCGTCCACAGCCCGGGAATCGGGCGGAAGGGCGCGCGCATTCGCGTGTAGTACTGGACCCCCAGGAAGTCGAGGTCCGTCCGACAGGCCTCCACATCCCCGTCGCGCATGTACCGGCGCATCATCCGCAGGATGGGCGCGTCCTGCACCGGGTAGCCCAGGCCCAGCCCCGGTTCCAGGAACGACCGGTTGAGCAGGGCTTCGGCGGCCCGTTCGGCGCGCTGCGCGAGCAGCGGACCTGGCCCGGTGCCGATCGGCGCGGTCAGGTAGTGCGTGCTGCCCACGATGCCATCGGGGTCCGCCGCCCGCATCGCACGGACGCCGTGGGCGGTCGCCAGGTTCACGTGATGCATCGCGGGCAGGTAGTTGTTCAGACCCCGCCGGCCCGGCGCGTGCTCGCCGAGCATGTAGCCCAGCATCGTGAAGCTCAGCGGCTCGTTGAAGATCATCCAGTGGCGCACCCGGTCGCCGAGGACCTGACCGACCAAGCCCACGTAGTCGGCGAAGACCTCGACGATGTCGCGGTCGGTCCACCCGCCCCGGTCCTCGAGGGCCTGCGGCAGGTCCCAGTGGTACAGGGTGACCCAGGGTTCGACGCCGGCACCGAGGCACGAATCGACCACCCGCTGGTAGTGATCCAGGCCCTTGCGGTTCACGGTGCGCCCGTCGGGCTGGATGCGTGGCCAGGACAGGGAGAACCGGTAGGCGTCGAAGCCCATGGCGCCCACCAGGGCGACGTCCTCGGGGAAGCGGCGATAGGAGTCCGTGGCGATATCGCCGGTCGAGCCGTCTGCGACGGTGCCCGGTCGGTGACTGAACGTGTCCCAGATCGAGGGCCCCTTTCCGTCCGCTTCCGGGGATCCTTCGATCTGGTACGCGGCGGTGGCGACGCCCCACGTGAACTCGTCGCCGAAGTCCCTGAGGCTCATGTCCCAAATGTGGCGCAAGGGTGCGGTCGTGTCGACTCGTTCGGTGTCGCGGCGTGGTGGCCGGCCCGGTTAGATATGGCCATGCGGCACTTCCATGCACCCGGTCGCGTCAATCTGATCGGCGACCACATCGACTACATGGGCGGCACGGTCCTGCCGATGGCCATCGATCGTGGCACCGACCTGTGGGTGCGGCCGCGGACCGACCGCCGCATTGTCGCGAGGTCGGACAACTTCCCGCAGGTCGGGGAGGTGGTCGCCGAGGTGGATGCGCCCGGACCGGTCGAGGAGTGGGGCTGGGCCAACTATCTGGTCGCCGTGGCGTTCGCACTGGGCCGGCTCGGCATCGAGGTGCCCGGGGTCGACGTCCGGGTACGCGGCACCATCCCGAACGGTGCCGGGCTGTCGTCCTCAGCCTCCCTGGAGCTGGCCATGGCGGTGGCCTTCGACGCGCTGACCGGTGCCGGGCTGACCCCGGCGGAACTGGCGCAGGCCGGACAGGCCGCCGAGAACGACTTCGTCGGAGTGGCCTGCGGAATCATGGACCAGTTGGCGATCGCCACGGGGGTCGAGGGCCACGCGCTGCTGATCGACTGCGGCACGCTGGTCGTCGAGCCGGTCCCGTTCCCCGCCGATGTGGCTGTGGTGGTGGCGAACACCCAGGTGCGACGTGAACTGGCCACAAGCGCCTACAACCAGCGGCGGGCGGACTGCGAACTTGCGCAGCGGGTGCTGGGCAGCCGACTCGTGGACCTCACGCCGGAGCAGACCCAGGCCGCCGTGCGGCAACTGCCCGAGCAGGTGCGATCCCGGGCCCGGCACGTCATCACGGAGCAGGCCCGGGTACTGGCGTTCGCGGCCGCACTGCGCGCCGGTGATCTCGTGGAGGTGGGCCGGCTCATGCGCGCGTCGCACGAGTCGCTGCGCGACGACTTCGAGGTGACCGGTCCGGCCCTGGACGCCCTGGCGCACGCCGCATGGGAAGCCCCCGGGGTCGTCGGCGCGCGGATGACCGGGGCAGGGTTCGGGGGCTGCACAGTCAACCTGGTCGAGCCCGACGCCGTGCCATCGTTCACCGCGCACGTTGGGCGCTCCTACCAGGCCGCGACCGGACGAGAGCCGCAGTTCTACCAGGTGAGCAGTGCCGACGGAGCCGGCGAGGTGAGCCGGTGATCGAGCCTGCCGTGGCGGCCCTGGTGCGCTACGCGCTGAGTGCCGGCCTGATCGAGCCGGAGGACGCCGGGTACGCGCGCAACCGCGTCCTGGAGGTGCTGCGGGTCGTCGACTACGACCTCGCGGCCGAGCCCGCGGGCGGGTCACCTGTCGATGACGTCGACGATCTCCTGCGCCCGCTGCTGGACGACGCCGCGCGGCGCGGGTTGATCGCCCCGGACACCACGACCCAGCGGGACCTGTGGGACACCGCGATCATGGGTTGCTTCGTGGCTCCGCCGTCGCAGATCGGCGCGCGTTTCTGGGCGCAGTACGACCAGGATCCGGTGCTGGCCACAGACGAGTACCATCGCCGATCCGTCGCATCCAACTACATCCGGGTCGGGCGCACGGACCGGAACGTCACATGGCAGCAGGACACCCGGTATGGCGTGCTGGACATGACCATCAACGTCTCCAAGCCCGAGAAGGATCCGCGCGACATCGCCGCCGCGGCCCGAGCACCGGGGTCGGGGTACCCCGCCTGCCTGTTGTGCCGGGAGAACGAAGGGTATGCGGGCCGGGCCGATCACCCGGCGCGCCAGAACCTGCGGCTGATCTCCCTGGATCTCGTGAATGAGCCCTGGTATCTGCAGTACTCGCCGTACCGGTACTACAACGAGCACTGCATCGTGCTGAGCCAGGAACACCGGCCCATGCGCATTGATGCGCTGACCTTCCAGCGGCTGGCCCGGTTCACGCAGATGTTCCCCCACTACCTGATCGGGTCGAACGCCGACCTGCCGATCGTGGGCGGGTCGATCCTGGCGCACGACCACTTCCAGGGCGGGCGCTTCGAGTTCGCCATGGATCGCGCCGGCTCGCTCTGGTCGGCCCGGCGTGACGGGGTGGATCTCGAGGTGCTGAACTGGCCGCTGGCCACCCTGCGGGTCCGGGGGGAGGACCCTCAGGTGCTCGAGTTCTGCGACCGGGTGCTCGAAGCCTGGCGCGCCTACAGCGACGAGCAGTCCGGCGTGCTCGCGCACACCGGGGGTGTGCCCCACAACACCATTACGCCGATCGCCCGGCGCGTCGACGGTCGGCTGCGTGTCGACCTGGTCCTGCGCAACAACCGCACCAGCGACGAGCACCCGGACGGGGTGTTCCACCCGCATGCCGAGATCCATCCGGTGAAGCGCGAGAACATCGGCCTGATCGAGGTCATGGGTCTGGCGGTCCTGCCGGGCCGGCTGGAACGCGAACTGGAGTCGGTTGCGCAATGCCTGTACACCGGTGAGCCCCTGCCGGAGGCAGTCGCCGTGCATGAGCCGATGCTCGCGCAGATGCGGGCGGACGGGACCGCCG
>DAOMFH010000086.1:0-7694 GCA_035429705.1 Actinomycetota bacterium | reverse complement strand
CTCGGACCTGGCCAGCATGCCCAACAAGATCGACCTGGTGCTCGACACCATGGACCCGGTCCGCGAGCTCGCCCACAGTCTGAAGGATGCCCGGTCGGTGCTGTTCCTGGGCCGCCATGTCGGCTACCCGGTGGCGCTGGAGGGGGCGCTGAAACTCAAGGAGCTCGCCTACATGCACGCCGAGGGCTTCCCCGCCGGGGAGCTCAAGCACGGTCCGATCGCGCTGATCGAGGACGGCCTGCCGGTGATCTGCGTGATGCCTTCCCCCCGTGGCCGCTCGGTTCTGCACGAGAAGATGATCTCCAACCTGCAGGAGATCCGGGCGCGTGGCGCGTTCACGATCGTCATCGCCGAGGAGGGGGACGAGGGGGTGGAACCCTACGCCAACGAGATCATCTCGGTGCCGGCCGTGCCCACGTTGATGCAGCCGCTGGTGACCACGGTTCCGCTGCAGGTGTTCGC
The DNA here is from genome assembly GCA_035429705.1 of Actinomycetota bacterium. GTDB lineage: Bacteria > Actinomycetota > Actinomycetes > S36-B12 > UBA10799 > JADKAV01. The sequence goes on along the minus strand of DAOMFH010000086.1, from coordinate 7,232 downwards.
CTGTGAACTGGCCACGGCCAAAGGCCACGACGTGGATCAGCCGCGCAACCTCGCCAAGTCCGTGACGGTGGAGTAGTCGGGCTTGACCTTGACGCTGCGGCAACCTCTACCGTCGAAGACGTGGAGTACAGCATTCAGGAGGTGGCCGCGGCGGCCGGCGTGACCAGCCGGACGTTGCGGCATTACGACGCCATCGGGCTGCTGCCCGCCGGACGGGGCGCGGCTAACGGGTACCGGACCTACCAGGCGGACGACTTGGTGCGGCTTCAGCGCATCCTGCTGCTGCGCGAACTGGGTCTGGGGCTGCCCGACATTGCCAGGGTGCTCGACGGCCGCAGCGACGACCGTGCGGCCCTGCGCTCCCATCTGGAGTTCCTGCGCGATGAGCAGGAACGCATCGACCGGCAGATCGCCAGTGTCGAGGCGACCATCGAAGCGATGAGCAAGGAGATGATTATGACCGCCGAGGAGATGTTCGACGGCTTCGACCACACCCAGTACCGGGAGGAGGTCGAGCAACGCTGGGGGGCGCAGGCCTGGCAGGACAGCGACCGGTGGTGGCGCGGGACTGATGATGCCGGGCGAAAGGGGTTCCTCGCCGAGGCAGCCGCGATCGGTGCGGCGTGGCAGCAGGCCCAGGCGGACGGTGTTCCCGCCGACGACCCGCGTGCGCAGGAACTGGCGGCCCGGCACGTGCGGTGGATCGAACAGGGCTGGGGCGGCACCCGTCCGGCCGCCGAGCAGATCGTGGGGCTGGCCGAGATGTACGTGGCCGACGAACGGTTCGCCGCCAACTACGGGGGACCCGCCGGCGCCGCCTACGTCCGGGACGCGCTGATCGTCTTCGCCCGCTCGGAGTAGGGATCAACACGCCGGTTAGGCTGCCAATACGCACCGGTCGAGCAGGGGTGGGTGAGGCTAGGAAAGTGGAACGGACCAGCACCATTCGCGCTGCGCAGCGGCCTGGTCTGACCACTGGCCGGCTGACGGTGGTCATCATCATCGCTGCCGCGCTGTTGCTCACCCTGGCCCTGCCCTTACGGGAGTTCCTCAACCAGAGATCCACGATCGCCGAACTGGAGGCCACCACAGCCACCCAGCGCGAACGGGTCGAGGCGCTTCAGCAGGAGGCCGACAAATGGGCGGACGACGACTACGCGATCGCCCAAGCCCGGGAGCGCTTCAATCTGCAGTACCCGGGGGAGACCGGATATGTCGTGACCGACCCGCCCGTCCGCCCGGCGGAGGCTGAGCCCATGGCTTTGGAGGTGACGGACAACTCCGCCTGGTACGAGCGGGCGCTGCGCGGTCTGCAGCGCGCGCAGGAGCAGCCTGATGAGTCGGTGGTCAGCGTCCGGCCCGATGCCCCGCGCTGAGGTGCCCACGGCGGCGGATCTGGCCGCGATCGGTGCCCAGTTGGGACGTCCGGCTCGCGACGTGCTGGCGATCGCGTCACGGTGCCCGTGTGGATTGCCCGAGGTGGTCAGCACCGCTCCCCGGCTGCAGGACGGGACCCCGTTCCCGACGTTCTTCTACGTGACCTGTCCCCGCCTCAACTCCGCGATCTCCACGCTGGAGTCAGAGGGTCTCATGGCCACGATGCAGCAGCGACTGGCGGACGAGCCGGACACCGCGCAGCAGTACGAGCAGGCGCACCGGGAGTACCTGCGGGTTCGCGCCGAGCACGGTGAGGTCCCGGAGACCGCGGGTGTCTCCGCCGGCGGCATGCCCTCCCGGGTGAAATGCCTGCACGTCCTGGTCGGCCAGTCACTGGCCATGGGTCCGGGGGTCAACCCGTTCGGTGACGAGGCGCTGGCCGAACTGGGCGCCCGGGGTGTGCTCGACCGCCGGACCCCTTGTGTGGAGCTGTGATGCGCGTCGCGGCCATCGACTGCGGAACGAACTCCATCCGGTTGCTGATCGCCGAGTGGGACGGCCGCACGCTCACCGACGTGACCCGGGTCATGCGGGTGGTCCGCCTGGGCGAGGGGGTCGATGTGACCGGCCGACTGGCTCCGGCGGCGATCGAGCGCACCTGGGCGGCGGTCGCCGACTACGCCGCACAGATCCGGGCGGCCGGTGCGCAGCAGGTCCGAATGGTGGCGACCTCAGCCTCCCGGGACGCGGCCAACGCGGATGAGTTCGTCTCCGGCGTGGAACAGCGACTGGGGGTCTGCCCGGAGGTGATCTCCGGGCAGGAGGAGGCGCAACTGAGTTTCCAGGGGGCGCGGACCGTGCTCGCCGAACCGCAGCGGGCCGCGGTCGTCGACATCGGGGGCGGATCCACCGAGTTCGTGGTGGGCGCCGACAGCGTCGAGACTGCTGTCAGTGAGGACATCGGATGCGTCCGGATGACCGAACGGCACCTGCGCTCGGACCCGCCCACAGTTGCGGAGGTCACGGCCGCGACCGCAGACATCGACGCGGCCGTGGACCACGCCCGGGCAGCGACCGGTTTCCCCGCGGCGGACTGCATCATCGGGCTGGCCGGTTCGGTGACGACCGTGGCGGCGCTCGCGCTGGGCCTGCCCGAGTACGACTCGGCCCGCATCCACGGCAGTCGCATCTCCGGCGCGGACGTCGCCCGGATCACCGCCCGTCTGCTCGCCGCGAGCCGGGCGCAACGCGCCGCCGAACCGGTCATGCATCCCGGCCGGGTCGATGTGATCGGCGGCGGGGCACTCATCCTCGATCGCATCCTGACCCTCGGCGGATTCGACCGGGTGATCGTCAGCGAGCACGACATCCTGGACGGGATCGCTGCCGGACTGGCCCGCGCGGCCGAGTAGGGTGCGGACCATGGCGCTTCTGGCAATCACCGTGCTGGGTCACGACCGGCCGGGGATCATCGCCGATGTGACATCGGCGTTGGCCCTGCGCGACGCGAACGTGGAGGACTCCTCCATGACCCTGTTGCGGGGCCATTTCGCGTGGACCCTGGTCGTGGGGACCGACACCCCGGCCGATGAGGTGGCTGCGGAACTGGCCTTCCTGGCCGCCGAGGATCTGGTGGTCAGCGTCCTGCCGGTCGCCGCGGAGATCGAGCAGCCGCAGCGTGACGGCCTCAGCTTCGTCATCAGCGTGCATGGCGCAGACCGGGTGGGCATAGTCGCCGCCATCACCGGTGCGATCGCCTCCTACGGGGGGAACATCACCGACCTGCAGACCCGGTTGGGGGCCGGCCTGTACGTCGTGGTCGCCGAGGCGTACTTCCCGGCCGACATCGACGTGGAGAAAATGACCGCGGCACTGAAAGCGGTGGCTCGTACGGTGGGGGTCGACGTTTCCGTGCATGCTGCGGACATGGACGTGTTGTGACGTCGTTGCGCACCGACCTCCCGCCGGGGGAGGTGCGAGCCGTGGTCGTCGCGCCGCACCCGGTGTTGTCCACCGCGTGCGTGGAGGTCGACCCCACCGCTTCGGATGTGGTCCAGCTGTCGGCGGACCTGCTGGCCACGATGGCCGTATCGCCGGGCTGCGTCGGCCTGGCCGCCAACCAGGTCGGTGTGGGCTGGCGGGTGTTCTGCCTGGACGTCAGTGCGCACCCCAAGACGCGCACCTGCCACGGCCGCTTCGTGCTCGTCAATCCCCGCATCGAGCAGGCCACCCGCAACGAGAAGGCCCGCGAGGGATGCATGTCCGTGCCGGACTTCACCGGCGACGTGAAGCGCGCGACGCGGCTGAGCGTCACCGGGCAGCTGCCGGGCACGGGTGAACGGATCACCCTGGTCACCGATGCGTTCGAGGCCCGCGCGATCCAGCACGAGGTCGACCACCTCGACGGGTACCTGTTCCTCGACCGGGTGTCGACCGCGGCCGGGGTGCACAAGCGTCAGGTGTACCTGTGACCGGCGTGGCCCGCCACTACGCTGGGGACGGCGCCCGGGTGGCGGAACGGTAGACGCACTCGGCTTAAACCCGAGGGTCGCAAGACGTGCGGGTTCGAATCCCGCCCCGGGCACGGTGGACATGGGGAACCGGCCTGCCCGTTCCACGGTCCAAAGCCCGTGAGCACGTACCCTGAGGTGATGCGAGGTATGCGGCTGATCGCAGTTGCGGCGACGCTTGGTTTCGCCGCGGGTGTTGTCACGCTGTCCCCGGCCGTGGCCGACGACCCGGCCCAGCCCCCCGGCCCGGATGTGGTCGGCTTGGTGGTGACCCGCGAGCCGGGCACCTCGGCCCGGCGGGCGCAGGCCCTCGTCGCAGAACAGGTGGGTGACACGCTGGGCAGAGCCCCGGTCGCGCCCGGGGTCACGGCCGTGACGGTTCCGGACCTCTCCCCGGCCGAGGCCGCGCGGGTCGTGCGGGCACTGGACGACACCGAGGGTGTCCAGCAGGTCGGTCTCGACACCGTGGTGCGACCGGACGGTGCCCCGAACGACCCGCGCTTCGCCGAGCAGTGGGCGCTCACCAGCCCGGTGTCGGGGGCGGCCGCCGAGGCTGCCTGGACCCGGACGACCGGAACAGGGCAGATCATCGCCGTGGTCGACTCCGGAATCACCTCCCACGAGGACCTCAACGCCAACATGATCGCCGGATACGACCTGGTCGAGGACCCGGTCGTCGCCAACGACGGCAACGGACGGGATCCCGACCCGGCCGACCCCGGCGACTGGGTCAGTGCCGCGGACCGGGTCTCCCACCCCGACCTGTTCGGCGACTGTTCCGTGCAGCCGAGTTCGTGGCACGGCACGCACGTCGCCGGCATCGCGGCGGCTGTGCAGAACAACGGCAAGGGCATCTCGGGCATCGCCCCGTCGGCCAGGATCCAGGCGGTCCGGGCGCTGGGCAAGTGCGGTGGCAAGATGTCCGACGTCGCGACTGCGATCACCTGGGCCTCCGGCGGCGAGGTGCCGGGTCTGCCGGTGAACCCCACCCCCGCGGATGTCATCAATCTGTCGGTCTCCTCATCGGTGACCTGCCAGCCCTTCCTGCAGGCCGCCATTGACGGGGCCCTGAGCCGGGGTACCAGCGTCGTGGCGTCGGCCGGGAACAAGACCGCACCCTTCACGCAGTCCTCCCCGGGTGGCTGCTACGACGTGATCACGGTGGGGGCGCTGACCACCGCCGGGAACCGGGCCCCCTACTCGAACTACGGGGTCCCCGGCCGCGACCTGCCGTTGTTCGCCGGGGGCGGGGTGACCGGCAACTCAGGCGCGGCTGTGCTTTCCACCATCAACCTGGGTGCGACCACGCCCACCACGGCCGGGTACGCGCCCTACGCCGGCACGAGCATGGCCGCTCCGCTGGTCTCCGGGGCCGCTGCACTGCTGCGGGCGCGGACGGGAATGGGCCCTGCAGCGGTGGCCGAACACCTGCGGGACACCGCCCGGCCGTTCCCAGCCGCCAGCAACTGCACGGGATCGTGCGGCGCCGGGATACTGGACGCCAACGCCGCTCTGGTGACCCAGCCGGGCCTGCCGCTGGCACCCGCCGGGCTCAGCGTCTCGGCGGCCGATTCCGCGGTGGTGGCCACCTGGGCGGAGCCCACGAGTCCCGGCACCGCTCCGATAATCGGCTACGACCTGCAGTACCGGGTTGCCGGTGGCCAGTGGGTTGCGGTGAACAGTCCCTGGACGAGCACGCTGCGCCAGCGAATCGTGTACGCGCTGACCAACGGGGTGGGCTACCAGATCAGGGTGGCCGCCCGGAATGTCTTCGGAGCCGGGCCGTGGGCCGAGTCCGGGGTGGTGACGCCGCTGGCCCTGCCCGGCGCGGTGCAGATCCGTTCCGTGCGCTACCCGTCCAAGACCTCCGCCCGCCTGCAGCTGCGCCTGCCGACGGATGCACCGGCCGGCATGCAATACCGGCTGACCCGTTCGGGTCAATTGCCGTCGGAGTGGCAGCAGGCTCCGTTGGGTGGCTCCCTGCGCCTACGGGGGCTCAGAAAAGGCGTTCGTCACACCGTCGAGGTCCGCGTGTTCAACGCGCTGGGCGCCGGTCCGGCGGCTGCGCGGACCATCGCCACCCCTGTGCGCCCGGGTGCCGTGCGTTCGCTGAGCTTGGAACGCAAGGGCCGGAAGGCGACGGTCAGCTGGCGGGAACCCCGGCGGACGGGGATGCGGCTTCGCTACCGCCTGCGGGCCGGGGACTCCGGAATCTGGCGCACGACCTCCCAGCTGTCCGCACAGTTGCGCGCACTGCCAGCGGGTCCGCTGGTGGTGCAGGTCCAGGCGTGGAACGAAGCAGGACGCGGACCGGTTGTGTCAATCATGAAACGGAAGTAATCCGTCGCCTGCCGCCCTCGGTGCTGGCGGGATGTCGGACCCACCCGTACGCTTGTCTGCAAGGAGGCACTGAATGCAATCAAAGAATCCGATCTTCCGGGACATGGAGAAGCAGCCCGGCTTCGCGTACAACGAGGGTGTGAACGCCTACCAGGCCGCTGGTGCGGGCACGGCCACGCTGGAACAACCGGGTGGGCCAACCGTCGGGATCCCCGCCGCCGGCCGGCCGATGACCATCGACGACGTGGTGACCAAGACCGCGATGGCGTTCGTGGTTCTCGTGATCGGCGCCGGGATCGGCTGGGTGCTCACCCCGTCCATGCCCTGGCTACCGTTCGCGGCTCTGATCGCCGGGCTGGTGATCTTCTTCGTCGGCGCATTCCGCAAGCCGCCGAAAGCCGCCACGGTCCTGGCCTACTCGTTCGCCGAGGGCGTGCTGCTGGGCGGCATCAGCCTGATCTACCAGCGCTACGTCGAGGCATCCGGCAGCGAGGCCAACATCGTCTCGCAGGCCATCCTCGGCACGCTCGTGGCGTTCGCCGTGATGCTGATGCTCTACCGGACCCGGATCATCAAGGTCAACGGCACCTTCATGAAGGTCATGATGGTGGCGATGGTCTCCTATCTGGTGATCGCGCTGGTCAGCCTGGTCGCGGCCCTGTTCGGGGTCGGCGGCGGCTGGGGCTTCTACGGGGTCGGCGGCCTGGGGCTGCTGCTGTGCGTGGCCGGGGTGGCGCTGGCGGCGTTCACGCTCAACCTCGACTTCGCGGCGATCGAGCAGGGCATCAACGAGGGACTGCCGGCGGTGTACGCCTGGCGGATGGCGTTCGGCCTGGTGGTCACTCTCGTGTGGCTGTACCTGGAGATCCTGCGCTTCCTGGCGATCCTCAACAGCAACAACTAGGCCATGGGTGTCGTCGCCCTCGGACCGGGGGTCTTCCGGATCCCCACCGCGGGCGACTTCATCAACTCGTTCGCCTTCGTGGAGGACGACGGCTCGGTGAC
>DAOMFH010000085.1:0-7822 GCA_035429705.1 Actinomycetota bacterium | reverse complement strand
TGTCATTGCTGTTGTCATGGCGCCAGATTTGGGGGCCGCAGATCGCGCTGCCAGGCGCGTTGCAGCCAGGCATGACTAGTCAGTTCTTGCCCAAGGCGACACGTTCCCCGGGGCCGCCCCAGCTCACTGCACGATCGGCCAGGTGATCCGCGTGAGCGTCGCGTCGGGGTTGTCGGCGTCCGGCTCGGTCAGGTACGACTCCCACATCATGGAGTCCGGCGTCAGCCCCTGCTGCCGCATCCAGCCGAACAGCTGGTCGTAGGTCTGCCCCAGCGAGTCGTAGCTGCCGACGTGCATGACCTGGGCGGCCCGGCCGCCGGGCAGTGTGCTGGCGACGACATCGCCAGTCGCGACGACCTCGCGCTGCACGGGGAATCCGGCAGCCACGTCGACCGTGTCGGTGGGCATGCCGTAGTAGGCCCCGAACGGCGGGCCGGCCAGGGCCACCCCCTGCGCACCGACGGCCTCGGCGACGGCGTGGAAGGCGCGGTCGAAGAACGACGTCAGTTCGTTCATGGGCACGGTCTCCCGCACGACGGCGACGGCGGTCGGCTCCAGACTCACGACCTCAGCTGCGAATTCGGACATGGCAACCTCCCGGGTTGCGGTGCCCCACGGCGCTCGCGGGGCACCTCCAGGGTAATGCCGGTACCGGACTCACAGCCCCAGATCGCGTCCGATCAGCTCCTTCATGATCTCGTTGCTGCCCGCCCAGATCTTCGTCACCCGGGCGTCGCGCCAGGCGCGGGCGACCCGGTATTCGTTCATGTAGCCGTACCCGCCGTACAGCTGCACGCAGGCGTCGATGACCTCGTTCTGCACCTGCGCCGACCACCACTTGGCCTTCGCCGCGTCGACCGCGGTCAGGGTGCCGTCGTTGAACGCGAGGACGCACTGGTCGATGAAGGCACGAGACACCTCGATCTTGGTCACCAGTTCGGCGGCCAGGAACTTGTTGTGCTGGAACGCGCCGATCGGCTGGCCGAAGGCCTTGCGCTCCTTGATGTAGTCCAGCGTCTCGTCGAGGACAGCCGCGGCGTGGGCGATGTTGGACACCCCGGCGCCGAGCCTCTCCTGCGGTAGCCGTTCCATCATGTGAATGAACCCGCGATCCAGGTCGCCGATCACGTTGGCCTGCGGCACCCGGACGTTGTCGAAGAACAACTCGGAGGTGTCGCTCTCGGTCTGCCCGACCTTGTCCAGCTTGCGCCCGCGGGTGAATCCCGGCATGTCCGCCTCCACGCCGAACAGGGTGATCCCCCTGGCACCCGAACCCGGCGACGTGCGCGCGGCGACCACTACGAGGTCGGCCGACCAGCCGTTGGTGATGAAGGTCTTCGACCCGTTGAGCACCCAGGCGTCGCCGTCGAGGACGGCGGTGGTGCGCAGCGCCGCCAGATCCGAGCCACCACTCGGTTCGGTCATCCCGATGGCCGTCACGAGCTCACCGGTGCAGAAGCGGGGCAGCCAGCGCTCCTTCTGCTCGTCGGTGCACAGGTCCGCCAGGTACGGCGCCACGATGTCGGCGTGGATGCCCAGACAGGAGGACATGGCCGCGGAGACGCGGGAGAGTTCCTCACTGAGTACCGCGTTGAACCGGTAGTCGCCAGCCTCGGAGCCGCCGTACGCGGCCGGGATCTCCAGGCCGAGGAAGTCCTGCTTGCCAGCCGAGATCCACACGTCCCGCGGAATGCCCTTGTCCTCGATGAAGTCCTCGAGTCGTGGCTTGACCTCCCGCTCGAGCCAGGTCCGCGCCGTTGCGCGAAAGGCCTCGTGATCCTCGGTGTAGATGGTGCGTTTCATGACGTTCCTTCCTCAACGGGGGCATTGCCCACGACCAGGGCGACCAGATCGACGACGCAGGCGGGCTTGTCGGAGCCCTCGAGTTCCACGGTCACCCGCGTGGTCACCTGCGAGCCCATCGCGACCGGAGTCACCGAAAGCAGTTCCACGCCGGCCCGCACCCGCGCACCCACCCGCACTGGCGCAGGGAAGCGGACCTTGTTGCACCCGTAGTTCACCGCCATCGCGACGTCCTCGATGCGGTAGACCTCGTGACTGAGCAGGGGCACCAGGGACAGGGTGAGGAAGCCGTGCGCGATGGTCGCGCCGAAGGGCCCGGCCGCGGCCCGCTCGGGGTCCACGTGGATCCACTGATGATCCCCGGTGGCCTCGGCGAACAGGTCGATCTGCGACTGGGTCACTTCCTGCCATGAGCCGTACCCGAGGTGGGAGCCGACAGCGGCGGCGACTTCCTCTAGCCCGTGGAACGTACGCATCGATTCACCCTTCATGCCGGAACTAAGCAAGCGCTTAGTCAGGATGATAGTCTGCTCACCATCGATTCGGTGCAGGACCAGGGAGGTTGCGGCGCAATGGCCACGAGCGCACGCTCCCAACAGACCCGTCAGCGACTGCTGGCCGCCGCCGGGGCCGCCTTCGCCGAGCGCGGCTTCCAGGCCACCACCACCCGGGACATCGCGGCGGCCGCGGGCATGAGCCCGGCGGCGGTCTACGTGCATCACGAGTCCAAAGAGGAACTCCTGCATCTCATCGCCGAGGAGGGCCACCTGCGCACCCAGGCCCTAGTCCGGGAGGCGATCGCGAGCTCCGAGGATCCCTGCGAGCAACTGGCCGCAGTGATGAGCGCCTTCGCCGCCTTCCACGCCGAACAGCACGCCGTCGCCCGTGTGATCAACTACGAACTCGGTTCTCTCTCGCCGGATCACCTCGCACAGATCCAGGCCCTGCGCCGTGAGATTCGACGTGATGTCCAGGAGGTCGTGGAGCGCGGCATCGCGACCGGCGCCTTCGACACCCCGGACCCCCGCATGGCCAGCATGGCCCTGCTGTCGCTGGGAATCGACATCGCCCGGTGGTACGGCGTCGAGGCGACCTGGCCGCCCGCGCGCATCGCCGACTTCTACGCCGGCCTGGCCCTTCGCATGGTGGGCAGCACGTCCGCACCCCCTCCCAACCCCCGCAAGGAGAATCCGTGACCGTACTCGACAACTTCCGACTGGACCGCAGAGTCTCACTGGTGACCGGGGCGTCGTCCGGGCTCGGCGTGGCCATCGCCCGCGCACTGGCCGAAGCCGGCTCCGACGTCGTGGTCGGCGCCCGCCGGGTCGACCGACTGGCCGAAACCGTGGCCGGGATCGAGGCGACCGGCCGCCGCGGCCTGGCCGTGGCAACTGACGTGGCAGACCCCGCCGACTGCGCACAACTCGTGCAGGCAGCGATGACCGAGTTCGGGCGCGTGGACGTGCTGGTCAACAACGCCGGGGTGGGCACCGCGGTTCCCGCCACCCGGGAGACCCCCGAGCAGTTTCAGCAGGTCATCGACGTGAACCTGAACGGCTGCTACTGGATGGCCCAGGCCTGCGGGAAGGTGATGCAGCCGGGCAGCAGCATCGTCAACATCAGCAGCGTGCTGGCACTGACCACCGCGGGACTACCTCAAGCCGCTTACGCGGCCAGCAAGTCCGGACTCCTGGGACTCACCCGCGACCTGGCCCAGCAGTGGGCGACCCGCAAGGGAATCCGGGTCAACGCGATCGCCCCGGGCTTCTTCCCCACCGAGATGACCGACGAGTACCCACCCGGCTACCTCGACGCGATGATGCAGCGGGTGCCGATGGCGCGCACCGGCGACCTTGCCGAACTGGCCGCCGCCGTCGTCTTCCTCGCCAGCCCGGCCGCCGGGTACATCACCGGACAGACGCTCGTCGTGGACGGGGGGATCACGATTGCCTGAGCAGCGCCCCCTGCGACTGGTGTGCCTCGGCGACTCCTTCACCGAGGGACTGTTCGACGACCTGCGCCCGGACGGCGAGTACCTGGGCTGGGCCGACCGGGTGGCGGATGCTCTGGCAGCGAACGAAGGCGGCCGGATCGACTTCGCCAACCTCGCGGTGCGCGGCAAACTGCTCGACCAGATCGTCGAAATCCAAATCCCGCGCGCCCTGGGACTCGACCCGGACATCCTGACCTTCCATGCCGGTGGGAACGATGTGCTGCGCCGGGGCACAGACCTGCCCGACCTGTTCGCGCGATACGACGAGTCGGTGGCACGCATCGTGCGGCCCGGGCGGCAGGTGCTGCTGTTCACCTGCATCACCCGCACCGGCGGCACCGGACGGCTGGCCGACGCGATCGCTGATCGCCTGGAGGCGTTCAACCGCAACGTCCGGGAGACCGCCCGCCGCCACGGGACGCAGATCGTCGACTTGGACAGTGCCGAAACGCTGGGCGACCGGCAACTGTGGCACACCGACCGCCTGCACCTCAACGCCGCCGGACACAGCCGCGTCGCTGCCGCCGTTCTCGAGGAACTGGGGATCGACGACCAGCAACTGCTCGGCGGGCCACCCGGCTGGTGGCGTCAACCCCTTCCGCAGACGACCAAGCCGGGACGCCGCGATGCCCTCCTGGCCGATGTGGCCTGGATCCGCGACCACTTCGGGCCCTGGATCTGGCGGCGGATACGCGGGGTGTCCAGCGGTGACGGACGGGTGGCCAAGGACGACCGCCTGCGCGCCGTGGCGACCACCCGGTCTCGGTAGTCCGACGCTTCCGGCCCGTCCGGATCGTTTGATGCCAGGGCATCTGGCACTGCGGTCCGACCACATGTCCGAGGGCAGCACTGACCGCACAGCCCCGTGGTGACGGCTCCGTTGACATCGGCGTGCTGGTCCGTGCCGGCGACTGGTTGGCCTGGGTGTTGGTGGTGCTGGTGGCGGCGGTGGTGCTGGCGGCGGTGCCGCCGGGTGGTTATGGGGGTGCGCGGGGGGTGGGGTTGATTCGGGGGATGCCGTGGGGGTCGATGGTGATGGTGTACAGGCCGAGGTGCAGGTCTGCGTGACATCGGCTGCACAGCAACGCCAGGTTCCTATGGAATGGATTAGATGCCCCTACTCCTCCAGAGGGAACACCTCAGTCGACGTACTTCTTGCACCCTGTACCTGCTGGTGGCAGTCTGAGCCGAAGTCGTACTCGGCTAGCCGCCTTCCTGGAAGGTTTGGCCCACTGAATCAGGGTCACTGTGTCCTCCTTGATGGCGTCACTCAGTGCAGCGGAGTCTCCGTAATGCACGTCCGCGAGGCGCTCGATACTCAGGACAAGCTCAGTAGGCCACTCGTATTCGGGGTCGGTGAGTTCCCGCGCAGCCCTCCGGTAGACGGCGGCGAGTCTCTTGGTCTTGTTGCGGAACTCAGCGGTCATCGTCGAATCAAGCGGAGTTCCTTCAGCGAAGTCTTCCCACGTCTCTCCCGCCGCGTTCGCGGGGCAGACGTTCATCATGTACCGATCTCCCGCCGCGTCCGAGTCGAGATCTCCTGGACCGCGTCGGGCAGACCATCTAGCGTGGACTGGGTCGTCCGAGAGGGGGCTCAGTGTCCGACAACAACGACTCAGCACGCGTCGAGGAGTACGAGCGCCAGTCCGCTTCCTTCATGGTCGCCCTGGCCTTGGCATTCCTCGGCCTGTACGCCATGCAGGTGCTCTGGAGATCCATACCTCCCACGACGAGCGCCATCGCCCAGGGGCTGCAGTACGCGATCTGGGCGGTATTCATCGCCGACTTTGCCTACAGGATCGTCCTTGCCCCACGGCGCTGGAAGTACGCGCTCAGCCATCCCCTCGACATCCTCACCCTGATCCTGCCAATGCTCCGACCGCTGCGCGCCCTCCGCATCTTCGCCGCGGCAAGGGTGCTCATCGAACGCGGCGCCTTCGTCTCCTACGGCCGAGTCGCCGCCGCAATCGGCGGCACGGCAGCATTCATCGTCCTCGTCGGCGCGCTAGTCGTCCTCGACTTCGAACGCGCTGCCCCGGACTCTTCCATCCAGACGTTCGGTCAGGCGGTTTGGTGGGGCATCGTCACGATAACCACCGTCGGCTACGGTGACCTGTCACCCGTCACTGGAGGAGGGCAAGCGGCGGCGGCGATGTTGATGATCGTCGGGATCAGCCTCATCGGGGCGGTCACCGCGTCCTTCGCGGCCTGGTTCACCCAGCGCGTGCAGGGCGCCCAGTCAGACGCCAACCGCGAGATTCTCGACCAACTCGCAGAGGTACGCGAGGAACTAGCGACACTGCGTGCGCAGATGAGCGCGACGGAGCGGCGTTAGACCTCGCAAGCCACTCCGTCGCCGTCGCGGTCCAGACGGGAGGAGTTGTCCCGGTAGGCCTTCTTGGCCGCCTTGGTGGTCGACGGACGGTAGAAACCGTCACGGACGGCGCGGCGCGCAGCGGCGGCGTTCCTGGCAACACCGTTCGGGTACTTCTTGTGCAACTTGTCGCACGACGAGAAATTCACCGTCGGCGCCGATGACGGCGCTGTGCCCGAACTAGGCGCGACCGCGAGCCCGGTCAGGGCGATGGCGCTGATCGTGAATGCTGCGAATGTACTCCTCGTAGTCATGGTGCTATCTGCCCTCTCAGTTGGTGTTCAATCGTCTGCGCCCACTGCTCGCGGCGGCCCTGGTACACAGCGAGTGCCAGTTCGAGCCAGAAGTTCACTTCGAACGCCATGTCCTGCCCGTAGCCGATGCCGGACACCTTCTGCCGGTTCGTCACCGGCATCGCAGTCCACTGTCCGTCCTCGGACGGCTGCAGTCCGATCAACTTCGCGAACGACCATTCGCGGGACTGGCGGGTACCCATGAACTGCACCCGCGTGCTGGTGATGAACACATCCCCAATGTCGATTGGCGTCGGGGACTCCGGTCCAGGAACGTATCGTCCCCGAGCACCACCCACTCCGACCGAGACACCTTTCATCACACGGAAGCGCACACTGCTCGTTCCGGCCTGAAAGTGGCCTGGCGCTCGTTTCACCTCGACCAGCGAGGCGCTACTGAACATCTTGAACAGCACCTCACCGTTCTTCAGATTCGCGCCGTAACCGGCCGCCTCAGCGCCCTCAACACCCGGCGCGTAATAGGCCTGGGCGATGATCAAGTCCGTCGCGGCCTTCTCCTTCTCGACCTCCAAGGCCTTGAGCAGCGCCGACATGGCATCCTTGTTCTCCTTCTCGTACTCGACCTGTACAAGGGAACCCGCTGGAGTGGTGAAGTCGATGTGCCCGACGTCGCGGAACAGGCCCGGCTTCTTGTTCTTGTACTCGACGTCATCGACCAGCAGTGAGCCGGTCTGATCCTGGTGCCGGAAGAACAACTCACCTTCCTTGACCTGCACGAAACCTGTCGTCGTGGCCACCCAGGGGAAACCCGGATCCGGCTGCATCCCGTCAGAGGCGGAGTCGGCGACGGCGTCACTGGTCGGGACGAGGGACTGGTCGGTGTCGTCTGCGGGGCTTGACGGATCTTCAGGTGCAGGGACGCCATCCTCGACAGCGTCGAATGTGAAACTGGTCCACCGCGAGCCGTCCCAGTACCGTTGGCCTTCGCCGTCGTAATCGGTATACCACCCTGCAGGTGGTCGCGACTCTGACATCCCCCGCTCCCTCCGGTAGCCGTTCGCGGCTGCGGCCTGTTCCCAGTATCGCGTGCCAGGCGGTGCTGTTTCTCACCGAATCGGAGCAACCACATCGCGACGTCACGGGCGACCTGACGGATAACCAGCGCGCCGTTGTTCACCCCATTGGCTACTACCCAGGTAGTACCCGTGCCGTGGATGCGTGCGACGAGACAATCCCCGACCGCCCACTTCGACAGGGTCTCCGGCTTCACCGTTTCCACGGCGTCGTCGTGCTCGCGGGCGATGTCTTCGCGCAGCTCTACGAGGGGTGCGAGCTCGGCGACCGCTTCTTGTCGCTGGCGCGCGAACCCGACGTCTATGAACGCTACGAGACGGTGGT
>DAOMFH010000084.1:0-7911 GCA_035429705.1 Actinomycetota bacterium | reverse complement strand
ACCCCGGGTGTCTCGCGGGACCGCGCCACCTCCGCGATTGACGCCCGGTTGTCAGTTGGTCCGCGACTGCTGCGCGGTTGCTGGATCCGCGCGGGGCAAATGCCCAACGGCGCAGCAGTCGCGACGGTGGGGTCCGCGAACAACGGCGAGTGGGTGCTGTCTGAGCCTGCTGGGAACCCCGGGGTGTCTCGCGGGACCGCGCCACCCCCGCGGCTGATGCACGGTTGTCAGTTGGCCCACGACTGATGCGCGGTTGCTGGACTGTTGCGACGACCCCTTGAACCCGCGCAGCGCAAACCCCCAACGGCGCAGCAGTCGCGAACGGTTCCCACAAACGACGTCGGCCCCGGTACCCGTCGTTCACAACGGGCGCCGGGGCCGACGCGGCAAGAACCTACCGCTTGAGGTCCTTCTCCACGCTCACGACCTGCTGGAAAGTAGGCCGGTTCTGGAAGGGGAAGGCACCCGGCTTGCTGATCGCACTGGTGATCCGCGGGCGGTTCATGTCCCAGCAGGACGGCTGCGGGTTCGACTCACACGCCCCGATGCCGTAGGTCTGCTGCGGGGTCACCGTCAGTGCCTCCTTCAGCGAGGTGGCCAGTGCCGTGCGGCAGGCGGTCAGATCGCCGTCGCCGCAGAACACTCGGTCGAACCCGCCGGGCACCTGCTGGCCCTGCAGCTTCTGCAGGTCCTGCAGCGAGTAGCCCCACCAGCCGTCGGCCATGTTGGGGGCCCGCGGGGTGGTGCTGGAGTTGCCCAGGCCGATCATGGTCTGGACCGACGCGAACGCGTCCTTGCCCAGCACCGGCTCGAACTGTGCGGTGATCAGCTTCGGCCACCAGGCGTCGAGCAGTTCCACCGCGGCGTTGTGCTCGTAGACGCCGTCGCGGTTCATGTCCCGCCGGTGACCGCCGTCAGCCATCCAGTCCTTGAGTTTCTGGATCGCCGCGGTGAGGTCCGGGTCGCTCTGCGGGCCCATCACGTCGAAGACGGTGGACAGCAGCTTCGCCGCGCGGATGTCCTGGGTGGCGGACTCCTCCATGGCTTGGACGACCTGGGCCAGGGTGGCCTGCTTGTCGCCGGCCACCGCGTCGAGCATCTTGTCCTGGATCAGGTCGGAGCGGTAGAACGGCCCGAATCCCCATTGCGAGTCGGCCGCGGACCAGTCCTTGGCCACCTTGTTGTTCCAGGAGACCATCACACCCTGGTTGGTGGTGTGGGGGTGCTTGTCGAACGGGAGCAACTTCTCGGTGTAGGTCTTCGGGTCGAAGTCGATCCAGTCGTACTTGCCGGTGCCCAGGATCGGGAAGTCCGGGGAGGTGCCCTTGGCCCGCTTCGGGTAGGCGCCGGACAGGTAGTACGAGGTCTTCTTGGCGTCGGTGTAGGCCCAGTTGAACGTGAACTGGATACCGGACGCGGCCTTCTGGAACGTCTTGGCGTTCTTCACGTCACCCGGCCGGTTCAGCTTCATGAACCCGACGATCGAGTCGGCCTCGTGCTTGTACGTGGTGCGGGCGGTTGCGAACGCCACCGGCTTGCCCTTCACCTTCCCGTACGACGTCACGATGCCGTGGACCGTGCGGTAGGAGGTGAGCTTGGCCTTGCCGGCTGGCGTGGTGTCGATCGAGTTGGGGCTCCACGACACCTTGCGCACGAGCTTCTCCATCGCCCGGCACTTGCCCTTGTACTTGTAGTGGTGCTGGTCGCCGCCGCAAAGCACCTCTGCGAAGACATCGGTGTTGTCCGAGCCGGCCGAGGTGGCGCTCCAGGCGTAGTCGGTGCCGCGGCCCAACTGGATGTACATGCTGATGCCGGGGAACGATGCACCGCGGGCGTCGATGCCCGGGCCGTGCAGTTCGAGTTCCATGAGCACCTGCGGCAGGTAGTAGCCGACCTGCGGGCCCATCACGGCCAGCGGGCGGCCGTTGGCCGACTCCCGCGCGGCCAGCAGCACCCAGTTGGAGTGGTGACCGTCGAGCCGCTCGTCCTGCAGTGCCTCGCCGACGCTGGGCTCGGCCGGGTCGGCAGCCGAAGCCAGCGAGGCGGTCGTACTGGTGCCGGAGATGACGGTCACCGGCGTGACCGAGCCGGCGTCCGGGATGGCCAGGCCCTTCGGGGAGAAGGCGTCGCCGGTCTGGTACGGGAAACTGCCCGGGATGGTGGTCGGAGCCGAGGGGTCGTTCTTGTCCCGGAAACCAGTCCAGATGCTGCGGGCCTGGTCCGTGCCGAACCTCGCCTCCAGGGCGCGGAACACCATCGCCGAGCGCACCTCAGCCCCGCCGCCGCGGCCGAAGATGCCGCCGAACAGCGACGCCGTGGCCATCACGTCGGTCGCCTTCCACGGCTGCACGGTCTGGCGGATGGCCACGTACTCGGCCGGCATCATGGCCGGGTTCTTCTTCGCGGCCTTGATGTACTTGTTGATCCCCGCGACGTACGCATTGACGTCCTTGCGCAGGTTGTTCCAGGTCTTCTGGCTGCCCTGCGCGGGTGCCTTCAACTGCTGCTTGAGGTCCGCCTCGGTGTAGGGGGCGAACTGCCACTGGTTCGCGTCGGCCTGCAGGTTCTTGCCGCCGAGGAAGCTCGACAGATCCGCCCGCCCGGTGTGACGCATGATGTCCATGAGGAACAGCCGGTCGGCGGCCGAGGCGTACCCGGCGCCGAACATGGTGTCGCTGCGGCTCTTGCCGTACACCCGCGGGACGCCGAACGCGGAGTCACGGATGATCGTCACGCCCTTGCGGGGCTTCACGACGGACTCACGCTTGGACTTGGGCACGCCGAAGGTCGCGTCCTTGAAGTAGGTGGGGATCTGCTCGTCCGTCAGGGTGGGGGAGGCGTAGACGAGGTCCTCGTACAACGGCTGCTGGTCGGCCCAGTGCTTGGGCAGCTTGCCGCTGGAGGTGAACGCCAGGTAGTCCGGGAAGGTGTCCAGGCCGTTCTCCCCGGGCGGCAGGACGCTGCGGAAGCCCCCGCCGTCATCCTTTCCGTACTTGCCGGGACCGTCGGCGAAGGCGGGCATCGCGACGAGTAAGGACGTCGCGGCGGCCACCGGGACGGCGATACGGGTGAACAGTTTTCGGCGCATTTGTTACCTCGTCCTGGGTGGGGTTCGACCACACCTTACGCGCGTGCGCGCGGCCATGCCTGTCGTTCGGCCGAAGGTCCGAGGGCTGCGCCGGTCACCACGAACCGCCGCCACCCCCGCCCGATCCTCCTCCGCCGCCCCCGCCGCCGGAGGAAGAGGAACTCTGCGTGGCCTGATAGGCGGCGACCGCGGAGGCCTCCACGGCAGTGACTCCGCTGGACAGCGCCCACATGCGTGACGTCTGCGTGGGTGAGTAGTACATGTGCGAGGTACCCGTCATGCCCTCCGCCTCGGGGCTGCCCGGTGGCGGGGTGCAGGACGCGGCCCACTCGTCGGCACAGTCGAACGCCACCGCCCACGGCAGGTACTCGTCGAAGTGCCGGACCCGTGCGGCGTAGTCGAAACGCTCGGTGGACGCCGGCGTGGACAGCACCTGCCGGAAGCCGGCCGTCGCGTCCCGGATCCCGGCGCCGGCCTCGCTCAACCGAGTGGTGTCGTGCCGGGATATGAACAGCCCGGCCACGCCGGCCACCAGCAGCAGCAAGGCCACCAGCAGGCCGCCGGGAAGCCAGA
This sequence comes from Actinomycetota bacterium, assembly GCA_035429705.1. Taxonomy (GTDB): domain Bacteria; phylum Actinomycetota; class Actinomycetes; order S36-B12; family UBA10799; genus JADKAV01. The sequence continues at coordinate 4,250 of DAOMFH010000084.1, read as the reverse complement.
TGAGTGCTGCGAAGCCACCCAGGATGGCCGCGGTGGTGAGGAACAGGGCCAGGCCGGCCCCGTGGACCTTGGTCGCATAGCCCTCCCGCATCACCAGGTCGAGCGTCTCGCGGGAGATCTGGGCGTCGAGCGCGTGGAGGACCTTGCCGTCCTCCACGTTCTTCTTCGTGATCACCCGGGTGGCGCCGGGCTGGGTGAGGCCGAGGTCGTTCACAGCCGCCGTGAATCCGAGCAGGTCCGGCAGCGGTTGCGGGGTGCGGGTCAACTGGATCCAGTCCGGTCCGTTGGAGTCGTATACCGAGCGCGGTTCGGCTGTGAAGTCGAGGGCACCCTGCGCCACCAGGTTGAGCAGCACGGTGGGCACCCCGCGCCCCGATGGCGCCTCGTCCAGCGTCCACGTGCACGGCAGCGGATCGGCCGCCGGTGGTTCGAACCGCGGCTGGATGCTGGGCCGGCGCTCCCGGGACCGGGCGAAAGTGAGCCCGGTGAGCAGCAGGGACAGCAGCACGAAGCCGGCCGTGGCCCCCAGCAGCAGGTACTGCTTGGCCGAACGCGCCGGCGACGGCGCCTGCTGCGCGAAGAACGCTTTCATGGTGACCGGGGTGTAGGCGGGCAGGTTCGTCATCGAGATCCGGTAGCCGCCATCGGACTGACGGATCTCACAGGGGACGCTCGCCTCACAGATGGGGCTCGCGATCGTGCTCGGAATCGTGGCGGAGACCTCCACCGAACGCATCGGCATGGACCAGCCGGAACCCACCACGTCCCAGTACCACTGCCCGCCGGCCCCGTCCGGGCCGTCCTTGGGGTGGGTGATGGCGTTGGTGGTCTCGGACACGATGCGGTACTTCTGGACGCCCGGGTCGAACGTGCGGCTCTCCGAACCGATCCGGATGGTCATCGTGCCGCCGCCCTCCTGCGAGACGATGTACGGCTCGGCGACCCATTCGCCCTGACGCTTGCGGTCCACGGACACGACCGTCACCGGATGCTCGATGCTGCGGTACTGCGCGTCCTGGGTGTCGAAGATGCGGTAGATGCCGTGCTTGCCGTAGGACGTGAACTGGACGTCCAGGTACTCGGTCGACGACAGGCGCCCGTCGGGCTGCAGGTCGAAGTCGACCCGGTACCGGTCGAGGATGGAGGTGTCCGTCACCTTCTCCCCGCCCCCGCTGAAGACGTCCTTGAACGGGATCGGGTACATACCCCGCCAGCCGGCGAAGACTGCCAATCCGAGCAGGATCACCAGCAACAGCCGCAGCTTCGGTACGTGCATGAGCGCTACCCTGCCAGAGTGTCGATTCTCATCGTGCTCGTCATCGTTGTAGTCATCGGCGCCGCGGTCGTGCTGCTGTACAACCGTCTGGTGCGTCTGCGCAACAAGGTCGAGGAGGCCTGGGCGCAGATCGACGTGCAGTTGCAGCGCCGGCACGACCTGATCCCCAACCTGGTGAACACGGTCAAAGGCTACGCCGCGCATGAGAAGACGACGCTGGAGGAGGTGACCGCCGCCCGCGCCAACGCCGTGTCCGCGCAGGGCGCCGCTGCCGCCGGCCAGAGCGAGACCGTGCTCACCGCGGCGCTGGGCCGGCTGTTCGCGGTGGCGGAGAACTACCCCCAGCTCAAGGCCGACGCCAACTTCCGGCAGTTGCAGCAGGATCTGACGGACACCGAGAACAAGGTGGCTTTCGCCCGGCAGTACTACAACGACAATGTGCGCGAGTGGAACACCCGGATCGCCTCGGTGCCGGACAACCTGGTCGCCGGGCTGATGCGTGCCCAGAAGGCCGAATACTTCGAACTCGAGGACGGCGCCGGGGCCGCCCCGCAAGTGAGTTTCTGAGCCGATGCCGGGCTGGGTCGAGCACGTCGTCTGGTGGCAGGTCTACCCACTGGGCTTCCTGGGCGCGCCGGAAGCGGCCGCCCCGCAGATCACACATCGCTTGCCCGGACTGCGGAACTGGCTGGACTACCTCGTCGAACTCGGGGCCTCGGGGCTGGCCCTGGGCCCGGTCTTCGCGTCGAACAGCCATGGCTACGACACCATCGACTACTACCGGATCGACCCGCGGCTCGGCGACGAGGACGACTTCGAGTCCCTGGTGGGTGCGGCGCACGAGCGCGGCATCCGGGTGCTGCTGGACGGGGTCTTCAACCACGTCAGCCGGGACTTCCCGCGCTTCACCGAGGCACTGGCCGCCGGCCCCGGATCCCCCGCCGCGGACTGGTTCCACATCTTCTGGCGCGAGCAGGGCGAACCGGACTACGAGCACTTCGAGGGTCACCGCAACCTCGTCACGCTCAATCATTCCAACCAGCAGGTCGTGGACTTCGTCGTCGACGTGATGTGCCACTGGCTGGCCCGCGGTGCCGATGGCTGGCGGCTCGACGCCACCTATGCGATTCCGGCCGGTTTCTGGGCGCGGGTGCTGCCCCGGGTCCGGGAACGGTTCCCGGACGCCTACATCGTCGGCGAGATGATCCATGGCGACTACAGCGAGTACGTGCAGGCGTCGGGGCTGGACTCGGTCACACAGTACGAACTGTGGAAGGCGATCTGGAGTTCGCTCAACGACGGCAATCTGTTCGAGCTCGACTGGACACTGCAGCGGCACAACGGCCTTCTTGAGGACTTCGTGCCGCTGACCTTCCTGGGCAACCACGACGTGACGCGCATCGCCAGCAAACTGACCGACGAGCAGCACTACCCGCACGCGCTGGTGATCCTGCTGACCGTCGGTGGCACGCCGTCGATCTACGCCGGGGACGAGCAGGGCTACCGCGGGGTCAAGGAGGACCGCCCCGGCGGGGACCACGAGGTGCGCCCGCCGTTCCCGGAACTGCCCGAGGAGTTGTCCTCGCTGGGCCAGGGCTGGTACCGGCTGCATCAGGAGCTCATCGGGGTGCGCCGCCGCCATCCGTGGCTGGAGCGCGCCCGCACCGAGACGCGGCATCTCACCAACGACCAACTGGTCTATCGCACGTCCTGCGGCGACGGCGCCCTGCAGGTGGGCCTGAACCTCGCCGACCACCCGGTGGTGCTGCCGGTCACCGGCCGGGTGATCGCGGGGGAGGCGCAACCCGAGGGCGACGGGCTGCTGCTGGCACCGCACGGCTGGGTGGTGGCCGAGGAGTAGCCATCGGGCGCAGCGAGCCGGATCGCCAACGGGGTCTGGGAGAATGCCGGTGTGCGTATCGTCACCTGGAACGTCAACTCGCTGCCCAGCCGGATGCCCCGCCTGCGGGTGTGGCTGCAGGTCATGAAGCCGGATGTCCTGTGCCTGCAGGAGACGAAGATCGCCGATGACCAGTTCCCCTACCAGGAGTTCGCCGATCTGGGCTACGACGCGGCGCACCGCGGTGACGGCCGCTGGAACGGGGTGGCGATCCTCTCGCGGACCGGGCTCGCAGACGTGGTCACGGACCTGCCCGGCGTCTGCGGGTTCCCCGAGGACGACGATCCCCCGGAGCCGCGTTTTCTGTCCGCGGTGTGCGGCGGGGTGCAGGTGGTCTGCGTCTACGTCCCGAACGGCCGCACGCTGGACAACCCCCACTACCTGTACAAACTGCGCTGGCTGTCCGCGCTGCACGCCTTCGCCGAGCAGCCCGCCGCCGGTGAACGACCCTTCGCGATCCTCGGCGACTTCAATGTCGCTCCCAACGACGAGGACGTATGGGACATGGCCGACTTCACCGAGAGCACCCACGTCTCGGAGCCGGAGCGGGTGGCGATCCAGGAACTGGCCGGACTGGGCCTGACCGACCTGCCGCCGACCATCAGCAAGGGCCAGCCGTTCACGTTCTGGGACTACCGGGGCGGCAACTTCCACAAGGGCCTGGGCATGCGCATCGACCTGATCATGGCCAATGCCGCCTTCGCCGCCGCGGTGACCGGCACCTTCGTCGATCGGGAGGCGCGCAAGACCGGCAAGCGGGGCACCCCGCCGCCCAGCGACCACGCCCCGCTGATCACCGACCTCGATCTGAACCCGGCGTGACCGCCGCGACCGCCACGACCACCGCGACCGCCGCGACCACCCCCGGCAGCCTCGGTGTGGTGCGAGTCGTCGCCTGCCTGGTGGCCGGGACCGTGGCCCTGGGCACCTGGGCGGCCCCGGCAGTTGCCGATGGCCCCGGATACCGCTTCTTCAAGAACGCCGGTCACCCCACACGGCCAGGGGCGTTCTGGGACCCCTGCCAGACCGTGCGGTACGGCATCGACTTCACCTACGCACAACGCAAGGGCCTGC
>DAOMFH010000083.1:0-7928 GCA_035429705.1 Actinomycetota bacterium | reverse complement strand
GGTGCTCGTGCGGCGGGAAGAAGTCGATGATCCGGCTGATCGTCTCCTGGGCGTCCACCGTGTGCAGCGTCGACAGCACGAGGTGGCCGGTCTCCGCCGCGCTCAACGCGGCCTGCACGGTCTCGGGGTCGCGCATCTCGCCGATCTGGATGACGTCCGGATCCTGCCGCATCGCCGCGCGCAGGGCGACCTTGAAGTCGCCGGTGTCGACCCGCACCTCCCGCTGGTTGATCAGCGCACGCTTGTCGTGGTGGATGATCTCGATGGGGTCCTCGATGGTCACCACGTGCACGTCCCGGTGCCGGTTGACCTCGTCGACCATCCCCGCCAGCGTGGTGGTCTTGCCGGAGCCCGTCGGGCCGGTTACCAGGATCAGCCCGCGCGGTTGCAGCGCCAGCGCCCCCACCGCCTCCGGCAGGCCCAGTTCGGCCAGGGGGATCGCGCCGACCGACACCCGTCGCAGCACCAGACCCACGTCCCCGCGCTGGCGGAACGCATTGACCCGGAACCGGCCGAGGCCGTCCAGCATGAGCGCGAAGTCGGCCTCGCCGGTTGCGGCGAACTCGTCGGCCAGATCGGGCCGGAGGATCTCCGAGAGCATCCTCTCGGTGTCCTGCCGGCTGAGCGCACCGCTGCGCAAGGGGCGCAGCGTGCCGTCCAGCCGGATGCGGGGCACGACTCCCGCCTTGAGGTGCAGATCGGAGCCGGCGACGTCCACCAGCGCGCGAAGGTACGGTTCGATGGCCAGTTGGGCGTCCTGCTCCACGATCACTACTTCGTCAAATCCTCGCGTGTAGTTGAGGATGGACCTGTCCCCACCTGCGCGCACGCTAGGGTGACGGCGTGGACGATGAGCGCGACAGCCACCTGCGACTGGCGTCGAGCCGTCCGATGGCTGTGCTGCCGGGAGGGCTCGCGGACTCCGGCGATCCCGCCGATGAGCCCCTCGCTGCCGGAACTCCCCGGCCCGCGCTGACGTCCATTTCCGTGCGGCACTCGGGCCGCCGCGTGACCGCCACCGCCGCACTGGCCCTGACCGGCCAGGTGCTCACCGGTCACGCCACCCGTGAGGACGCAGACCGGGTGCTGGCCATCGCACAGGCCACGCTCGATGCCGTCCGTCCCCTGCTGACCGACACAGTGGACGTCGAGAGCGCCCAGGTCCAGCCGGTGCCTGGTCGCGAGGTGGCCGTCACCGTCCTTCACCTGGGCGCCGAGACTCCGAGCGACCAGGTGGTGGTCGGATCGGCCCTGGTCCGTGGCGATGTCGAGGACGCAGTGGCCCGTTCTGTGCTCAGCGCCCTGAACCGCAGGCTGCAAGCCTGACCCGAGGCTGCGCGCCGATCCCGTGCGGCTCAGCGGCCGCCCACACGGAAGGTGGCCAGGAGCGCGACGACCCGAGCCCGTAGCTGCTCCGGTGCCGCCTCGCACGCGCACTGGGCCACCCTCCGGCGGATGACCTCCTCCTCGGCATAGATGTCCCGGCAATGCGCGCACGCGGCCAGGTGCTCCTCGATGCGCTGGTGCTGGTCGGGGTTCAGCTCATGGTGCTGGTACTCGTAGAGGTGTTTGTCGGCGTCCTCGCAACCGCGTGGGTCGGCGCAGCCTTCGGCGCTCATGATCCCTCCTCCTGGCTGCCTACGAGTCCTCGCTCGGTGGCGTAGTCCTCGAGGAGTTCACGCAGCCGTTTGCGGCCGCGGTGCAGCCGGGACATCACGGTGCCCACCGGCGTTCCCATGATCTGGGCGATCTCCTTGTATGAGAACCCCTCGACATCCGCGTAGTACACGGCCAGGCGGTAGTCCTCGCCGATCGCGGACAAGGCACGGGTGACGTCGGAGTCGGGCAAACGATCCAGGGCCTCCACCTCGGCCGAGCGCAGACCGCCGGATGTGTGTGAGGCAGCTTTGTGCATCTGCCAGTCCTCGACCTCCTCGGCCGATGACTGCTGCGGCTGGCGCTGCTTCTTGCGATAGGTGTTGATGTAGGCGTTGGTCATGATGCGGAACAACCACGCTCGCAGGTTGGTGCCCGGGGTGAAGGACTTGAAGCCCTTGAAGGCCCGCTCAACGGTCTCCTGGACCAGATCGCTGGCATCGTCGGGGTTGCGGGCCATGCGCAGGGCACCTGCGTACAGCGTGTCGAGCAGCGGAATGACCTCCGCCTCGAATCGGCGTGCCAGATCGTCCTCGGAGTCGTCCATCACACGAGAGCCTAGTGCGCCGACTCCGTCGACGACTGCCCTCGGGTCGTCCAGAAGGAGCATTCCCACCTCCGGTTGCGGTTAGTTTCGTGAACAACCCGGCGCATCGGAGCATTCCCACAGGCCTCACACGGGGATACGTGGCGAGTCCACGAACGCCTGCACCGCCGCGACCACCTCGGCCAGTCCCTGCCGCAGGCGGTGATCCCCGGGCACCGCCACGAGATCCAGCCCGGCCGGGAACTCCTCAGGCCGGCCGAACGGGTCCCGCTGGCCCTGCACGATTCGCAGGGGCACATCGACGGACAGCTCGGCGACCCGGCTCTTCGCCGGCCGCCCGGGGGGATGCAGCGGGAACGCCAGCGCGACAACGGCATCAGCACCCACGTGAGCAGCGGTGCGGCACGCCACCCGGGCCCCGGCTGAGCGCCCGCCGACGATCAGCGGGCCGCTGCGCGGGTACTGTGCCAACGACTCGACCCAGCAGATGTCCAGCACCGGGGGCGCCGCGGCAACCTTGCGGCCGGCCACCTTCCACGGCTGCTCGTGCAGCACCACGGTGACCCCCTGCGCAGGCAGCGCCTCGGCGATCGCGGCCAGATCCGGCGCGGTCCCGCCGCCGCCGGCGCCGTGGCCCAGCACCAGGGTCGCCCGGGTTCGCCGGGCGCGGAACTCGACCAGCCGTGCGGGACCCTTGCTCGTCAGCAGTTCGATCATGATGCGGGCAGCGGGTCGAGCAGGTGGGCGCCGTTGTTCCTGACGTTGTTCACGTCCGTGCTCACCGGATACGCCTGCAGTCCGGCGGCCATCGCGGGTACTGCCAGATCAAGGGTCGGCACATGGTCCGGGTCCAGCCAGACCCCCCAGTTCTCGCGTGGGACCAGCAGCGGCATCCGGTCGTGGATTCGGCCCAGCTCATCCGGCGCGGAGGTGGTGAGTACGCACGTCGTGACCAGCCAGTCCTCGCCGTCCTTCCAGAACTCGAACAGGCCGGCCATGGCCAGCGACGAACCATCTGGCCGGTGGATGAAGAAGGGCTGCTTGCGCCCCTCCCCCGCATACCACTCGTAATACCCGTCGGCCGGCAGCAGGCAGCGGCGTTTGGTCCAGGCCCGGCGGAACGACGGCTTCTCGGCGGCGGTCTCGATCCGCGCGTTGATCAACCGGTTGCCGATCTTCGGGTCCTTCGCCCAGGAGGGTACGAGTCCCCACTTCGCGGTCCGCAGCTGCCGCTGGATCCCGTCGTCGGTCTGCCGGTCGACCACCATGTACACCTGCTTGCTCGGCGCCACGTTGTAGTCGGGCGGGAGGGTCTCGTCCGGCGGGCGGGCGACCTCGAACTCCTCGACCAGTGCGGCCACGTCCTTGGCCGCCGCGTATCTGCCGCACATGCCTCAATCTGACCACGGCTCACCACCCTGCGCCCAAGGCGGACCGGTGTGTCCAGCACCAGGGCCACGGGCAGTCCGCCGCCGAGCAGTCCCGGCATCTGTGCGCGGCGCTCACCGAACACCGCGCGGACACCGTTCGCCCGGAACGTCCGGACTAGGCTGGGGAGGTGCAGACCTGGGCCGCGCCGCATTGCGCGCAGCCTTTCACGGCCACCGTGCGGGTGCCCGGCTCGAAGTCCATGACCAACCGCGCCCTCGTGCTCGCGGCGCTGGCCGGGGAGCGCAGCACACTGACGGGGTGGCTGCGGGCCCGGGACACGGACCTGATGATCGGGGGCCTGCGCGCACTGGGTACCCGGATAGAGCAGATCGGCGACCACCTTGTGGTGCAAGGGGGCCCGCTGACCGGCCCGGCCGAGGTGGACTGCGGTCTGGCGGGTACGGTGATGCGTTTCCTGCCGCCGGTGGCCGCGTTGGCTGTCGGTGATACCCGGTTTCGCGGTGACCCCCATGCGGCCGCCCGGCCGCTGGCGCCGATGCTGGCTGCCCTGCGGGACCTGGGGGCGCGGATCGACGGCGACGGCTTGCCGTTCACCGTGCGCGGGGCCGGCGGGTTGCGCGGTGGCAGCGTCGCCCTGGACGCTTCGGCCTCCAGCCAGTTCGTCAGCGGACTGCTGCTTTCGGGTGCCGCGATGCGTCACGGCCTGGATCTGCGGCACGTCGGCCCGCGATTGCCCTCCCTGCCGCACGTCGAGATGACCGTCGCGATGCTGGCCGAGGCGGACGTCACGGTGTTCGGCGAGGGCGACCACTGGCGGGTGGACCCCGGCCGGATCGCGGCGCATGACTGGGTCATCGAGCCGGATCTCTCCAACGCCGGGCCGTTCCTGGCGGCCGCGGTGGTCACCGGTTCGACGGTCACCGTTTCTGGCTGGCCACGCAGCACCACCCAGGCCGGTGACCAATGGCGGCGGCTGCTGGCCGAACTCGGGGCACGGGTGGAACTGGACGACCGGGGACTGACCGTGACCGGCCCGGACTCCTACGACGGGTTCGAACTCGACCTGCACGCCGTGGGCGAACTCACCCCCACGGTGGCGGCCATGGCCGTGTTCGCCCGTACCCCCAGCCGCCTGACCGGCATCGGTCATCTGCGCGGCCACGAGTCCGACCGGCTGGCGGCGATCGCCGAGGAACTTCGCCGCATCGCCGTGTCGGTGGACGTCGAGCCTGACGGTCTGCGGATAGACCCGGCCGGCATCCCCGCCGTCAGTGACGCCCGCTTGCACACATATGCCGACCACCGCATGGCGACCATGGCCGCGATCCTGGCGCTGCGGATCCGCGGGCTGCGGGTCAGCGACCCGGACACCACCGCCAAGACCATGCCGGACTTCGTCACTCGCTGGGAGGCGATGCTCGGGTGAGCCGCTGGGACTGGGACGAGGACGATGTCCGCGTCCGCCCGACACGTGGCACCCGGCCACGCAGCAAGGTCCGTCCCGACTTCTCCGCAGCACTGCCGGGCACGGTCATAGCCGTCGACCGCGGCAGGTTCACGTGTCTGGTCGACGGTCGCGAGGTGCTGGCGGTCCGGGCACGGCACCTGGGACGCAAGGGACTGGTGGTGGGGGATCGGGTGGGTGTCGCCGGACCCCTGCCCGAGACCGACGACACGCTGGTCCGGATCGTGGCCCGCGAGCCCCGGCGTACCCAGTTGCGCCGGACCGCCGACGACACCGACCCCACCGAGCGGGTGATCGTGGCCAACGCCGACCAGATGGGGATCGTGGCGTCTCTGGCAGACCCGGCGCCGAGTTACGGACTGATCGACCGGTGCCTCGTCGCCGCCTACGACGCGGGCATCGACCCGATCCTGGTTCTCACGAAGGCCGACCTGGCCTCCCCCGAAGATGTCCTGGCCCGCTATCCCCTGGACTTCCCGGTGATCCCCACGCATCGACTGCCGGATCGCACCATCGTGTTCGACGGCCCCCTGATCGAGACCCTGGCCGGGAAGACGACTGTCCTGGTGGGGCACTCCGGGGTGGGCAAGTCGACGCTGGTCAACGCCCTGGTCCCGGACGCCGACCGTGCGGTGGGATCGGTCAACGCCGTGACCGGCCGGGGCAGGCACACATCCACGTCGGCCTACGGTTTCAGCTTCCGCGGCGGCCTGCTGATCGACACCCCGGGCGTGCGGTCCTTCGGACTGGCGCACGTCGACGTCGACCGGGTCATCCACGCCTTCCCCGACCTGGAGCCGGGAAGCGCGGACTGTCCGCGCAGCTGCAGCCACGACGAGCCGGACTGCGCCCTCGACGACTACGTGACCGCGGCCGGGTTGGACCCGGCCCGGCTGGCCTCCTTCCGCAGGTTGCTGGCATCCATGCGGGACTGAACCGGCTCAGGGGACTGGCGCACCGTGCCGGTCAGCGCCACACGCTGCGCGCCCCGGCCTCACCGGTCCGGTAGGTCCAGTAGCCGGCCGCGACGACCGTCACGACTGTCAGCAGCGCCACGAGCATGCCCAGGATTCCCCGGCCGCCCCGCCGGTCGGCCAGCCACAACAAAGTGATCAGCACCGCTTGGGCCAGCGCGAAGTAGGGCATGAGCTCGCCGGACTGCACATGCAGGCGCGACACGTCCACCTCGGCGTGCAGGACCTTCCCGCTGTGCACCGCCGTGGCTGCGGCGCCCGCCCCACCCCAGGCCAACACCGCCACCAGCGGCCCGAACCGCGTGCTGAACCGCGGCACTACCACCATGAGCAGGGCCAGGACGCCGCCCAAAGGGATGAGCACAACGGCGACGTGCACGATGAGGGGATGCAGCGGCAGCCCATTGACGTACTCCGGGAGGAATTCCATCGGACCAGCCTGCCATGCGTTTCGGCGGCGGCCCGGACTGAGCGGGTACTCCCCCGCCGTTCCCCAGATTCAGGCCACCGCCGAAACGTCCCCCGCTTTGTTAGGGTACTGAACAATGCCCTCGCTGGCTCATCTTGTGATCAATCCGTGATGATCACCGCCCACGGCCCCTGCCCGGCAGGAGACGACCACCGACCGGGATCGGCGCGCGCACTACCCTGGGCGGTGTGACCACCGACCTCGCCGTAGCCCTGGAACTGGCCGACCTCGCCGACAGCATGAGCATGTCCCGTTACGGGCAAGCCGACCTCCAGGTCACCACCAAACCCGACATGACCCCCGTGTCCGACGCGGACCGATCCGTCGAGCAGTTGATTCGGGAACACCTGGGCCGGGTCCGCCCGGACGATGCCGTACTCGGCGAGGAGTACGGCGGCACCATGGGCGCGGGGCGCGCCTGGGTGATCGATCCCATCGACGGGACGAAGAACTTCGTGCGGCGGGTACCGGTGTGGGCCACGCTCATCGCCTTGACCGTGGACGGGCAGGCGCAGGTAGGCGTGGTGTCAGCACCGGCTCTGGGCCGGCGGTGGTGGGCGGCGACCGGCGAGGGTTCCTGGCGTTCGGAGCAAGGCCGCGAAGCCATTCGCAACCGGGTCAGCGGCGTTCGCGAACTGGCCGACGCATCCCTTTCGTTCTCCGACGACGACGGGTGGGACCGCACCTCGTTCCTCGGACTGATCGACGCGGTCTGGCGCAGCCGTGGCTACGGGGACTTCTGGTCGCACGTGATGGTCGCCGAGGGCTGCGTGGACATCGCCGCGGAACCCGCGCTGAATCTCTGGGACATGGCTGCCCTCGTTCCGGTGGTGCGCGAGGCGGGCGGGTCGATGACCACCTGGTCGGGCGAGCCGGTCCTGTCGGGGACCTCCGCGCTGACCACGAACGGCCTGCTCCACGACACGGTTCTGGCCCGGCTCAGGCACGGCTGAAGCCGGGCGGCCAGCCAGCCCGCACCGGCCACGGCCACCAGATCGAACCAGCCGTACCCACCGGCCGCGACCGACGGCGGATTACCCATCGGCACCCAGCCCAGGATCGTGTCGTAGGGCTGCCAGGTCCACACCCCCCACCGGGTGCCCAGCACCTCCAGCCACGACACCACCCAGAACGCCCCGACGAACAGCAGAGGTGCGCGGCCCCAGCGCAGGAAGCCGAGCAGGCAGAGCGCCCAGAAGGCGCCGAGCACGTCCTGCCGGGTCCCCAAGAGGGCATACACGGCGACCCCGATGACGACCACGACCGTCCCCCGCACAAGCACGCGGGAATGCCGCTTCGCCCACGGCCACTGGGCGGCGTCCAGGGCCGCGAGGTACACCAGGCCATGTCCGGCCGGCACGTATGCCGGCACCGCCCCGAGCCGGTACTCGTACACCCCCAGCCATCCGCTGAAGACCAGTTCGA
>DAOMFH010000082.1:0-7953 GCA_035429705.1 Actinomycetota bacterium | reverse complement strand
GGGTCACGGCCAGGCCCGTGGCGATCGCCGGCGCCCGGCCGTGGATGGAGTGCAGCCCGTACGTCGACAGGTAGTAGGGGAACCGCGAGGAGCACCCGATCCCGGAGACGAAGACCATGTCCTCGGGGGCGCGTCCCAGCTCGGGCAGGAAGGACTGGACCGCGGCGAGGATCGCGTAGTCGCCGCAGCCGGGGCACCAGCGGACCTCCTGGTCGGATTTGAAGTCCTTCGCCTTGAGCTTGACCTCGGACATCACACCTCCTCGAGGATCTCGTTGATGACGTCCTGCATCTGCGGGGCGGTGAACGGCAGTCCCCGGACCTGGTTGAACCCGACGGCATCGACCAGGAACCGGCCGCGTAGCAGCAGGGCGAGCTGCCCGAGGTTCATCTCCGGCACCAGCACCTTGCGGTAGGAACGCAGCACCTCGCCAGTGTTGCGCGGCATCGGGCTGAGGTGGCGCAGATGGGCCTGGGCGACCTTGCGGCCCTGCTTGCGGACCCGCCGCACGCCGGCGGTGATCGGGCCGTAGGTGGATCCCCAGCCGATCACCAGCAGTTCGGCGTCCCCGTCCGGGTCGTCGACGTCGAGGTCGGGCACGTCGATGCCGTCGATCTTCGCCTGTCGCAGCCGGACCATCTTGTCGTGATTGTCCGGGTCGTAGGAGATGTGACCGGTGCGGTCGGCCTTCTCGATCCCGCCGACCCGATGGGCCAGACCCGGGGTGCCGGGCACCGCCCACGGCCGGGCGAGCGTGTCCGGGTCGCGCAGGAAGGGCAGGAACTGACCGTCCTCGCCGTTGGGCCCGGTCGCGAAGCCGGGGTCGATGGTGGGCAGGGCTGCCAGGTCCGGGATCGCCCAGGGTTCCTGGCCGTTGCCCAGGTAGCCGTCGGACAGCAGCAGCACCGGGGTCCGGTACGTGATCGCGATCCGGGCGGCCTCGATCGCGGCGTCGAAGCAGTCGGCCGGTGACTGCGGGGCGACGACCGCCACCGGGGATTCGCCGTTGCGGCCGTACAGCGCCTGCAGCAGATCCGCCTGCTCGGTCTTGGTGGGCAGCCCGGTCGAGGGTCCGCCGCGCTGCACGTCGACCACCAGCAGTGGCAGTTCGAGGGCAACGGCCAGGCCGATGGTCTCGCTCTTGAGCGCCAGGCCCGGTCCCGAGGTGGTCGTGACGCCCAGCGCGCCCCCGTAGGCGGCGCCGAGCGCGGCACCGATCCCCGCGATCTCGTCCTCGGCCTGGAAGGTCGTGACGTTGAAGGCCTTGTGTTTGCTCAGTTCGTGCAGGATGTCGCTGGCCGGGGTGATCGGGTAGGACCCGAGGAACAGCGGCAGTCCTGAGCGCCGGGCAGCTGCGATCAGTCCGTACGACAGCGCGAGGTTGCCGCTGATGTTGCGGTAGGTGCCCGCCGGCATGGGTGCGGGCGCGATCTCGTAGCGCACCACGAAGTCCTCGGTGGTGTCGCCGTAGTTGTAGCCGGCGTGCAGTGCGGCGATGTTGGCCTTGAGGATCTCGGGCTTGCTCGCGAACTTCTCGTTGAGGAAGTCCTCGGTGGCGTCCAGATCCCGGTGGTACAGCCAACTGAGCAGGCCGAGGGCGAACATGTTCTTCGCCCGTTCCGCATCCTTCTTGCCCAGGCCGAAACCGGTCAGCGCGTTGACGGTCAGCGAGGTCAGGGCCACCGGGTGGGGTGAGTAGTTGGCCAGGGTGCCGTCGTCCAGCGGGTTGCTGGTCAGGCCGATCTTGGACAGGTTGCGTTTGGTGAACTCGTCGGTGTTGACGATGATCTCGGCCCCCGGCTTGAGCAGGGGGAGGCTGGCCATGAGAGCGGCGGGGTTCATCGCGACCAGGACGTCCGGGGAGTCGCCCGGGGTGACGATGTCGTGGTCCGCGAGATGCAGTTGGAAGGCGCTGACGCCCGGCAGGGTCCCCTGCGGGGCGCGGATCTCGGCGGGGAAGTCCGGCAGTGTGGACAGGTCGTTGCCGTGTGCCGCGGACTCCCAGGTGAACCGGTCACCGGTCAACTGCATGCCGTCGCCGGAGTCCCCGGCGAATCGGACTATGACCCGGTTGCGCCGGACGGTCTTCTTTGTCTCAACCACGTGTTTCCTCGCTGTTGCTTCTTCATTCAAGTATCGGGCTTGTGCCGGGAACTTCCAAGGTCGGCCGGTGTGTCAGGAACATCGGCGCGTGAATGAAGCGCTACGCATCTCCCCACCGTACCCAATGGCCGCATACAGTGATCCGCGTGGAGGTCAGCTACGTGAACCTCGCGTGCTGCGGGGTGGAGGCCGGCAGTGAGGCGGCGCGACTGGCCACTGCCGCCGTCGCCGACCTGCCCGGGCCGCACGTGGTGGTCGTTGCCGGCACGGTGACCCGCGCGGCCGCAGATCTGGTGACCGAGCAGATCGAGGCGGTGCCGCAGCCCCGGCTCGTGGTCGCCTACGGCGTGTGCAGTATCGCCGGGGGTCCGTACTGGGACTCCTACGCGGTGGTCGCGGGCATCCCCGCCGACGTGGTGGTACCCGGCTGCCCGCCACGGCCGGAGGCGCTGCGCGATGCGTTGCGGGAGGTGCTGACATGACCTGGCGGGAGGAGGTGGCCGCCGCCCGGGACGACGGCTACGACGTGCTGGACTGGCTCAGCGCCCAGGAGGGCGCGGATGGCGAGGTGACCGTTACGGCTTGTCTGGTGCGCAGTGCGAGTCCCGGCGCGTATCAACTGCTGCGGGCAACCGCCCCCGTCGCGTCGGTGGCGGACCTGTTCGGCAGCGCCGCCTGGCACGAGCGGGAGACCGCGGAGATGTTCGGCATCGAGTTCGCGGGCAGTCCGGATCCACGCCCACTGCTGCTGCCGGCCGACCAGGTTCCGCCGTTGCGCAAGCGGACTCCGCTGCCGGCCCGCCTGAACCCCTGGCCGGGTGCGGTCGATCCGGCCAAACCCACCCGCCAGCAGCAGCCACCGGGGACACCGTGGTGATGGACCCCCGCGTCTCGGTGGAGCTGATCCCCCAGAACTGCACCAGCTGCATGCTCTGTATCCGGGCCTGTCCGGTGTGGTGCATGGACCTCGACGCCCACCTCGAGGTGACCCGGGACGGCGGCCGGCAGCGGTCGTCGCTGCATCTCGATTCGTTCGGCATCGACTACCGGACCTGCATGATGTGCGGGCTGTGCATCGACGTGTGCCCCTTCGACGCGCTGCGCTGGTCCGGCGAGCCGCCCGAGGTGCAGTTCCGCTGGCAGCCGGACGAGAGTGACCCGTGACCGCGAGTGGGGAAACGCCGCGCGACTAGGCTGGAGCCACTCGCTGAAGGGGGTCGCATGCCTCGTCGTCTTCAAGCCGTGCTTCTGGCGCTGGTACTGGCCGCAGGCATGTTGGTGCTGGGCGCCCCCGCCCAGGCCGCCGCGCCCGACCACATCGGACTTGCGCAACTGCGCACGATGCTGGCGGCCAGCCCCAACGGCATCGCAGGCTACTTCCTGACCGTCGCCGGCGGCCCGACCGCCGCCCAGCAGGACCCTGTCCCGGTGCGCATGACGGTCAGGGCGGTCGCGGACAACAGCGGCCCAGCCGGTGACCTCATCCTGTTCGAGGCCGACATGACCGACCCCGTGATGCAGAACATCGGCGGGATCGCGGCGGGGATGAGCGGATCGCCGCTCTACATCGACGACGGCGGCACCTTCAAGGTGATCGGCGCCCTGAGCTACGGGGACTACTTCACTCTCAACGGACTGGGCCTGGCGACGCCCATCGAGGACATGATCGACGCCCAGACCGATTTCCCGGCCGCCCACGGTGTGTTCAGGCTGGACCACCCGGTGCGCACCGACAGCGCGGGAACCGTTGACCGTATCCGGATCGGTGAGACGAAGGCGCAGTCGCCGGGCACCGTGACGATGCGCCCGGCGTTCGGTCTGCAACTCAGCGGCATCCCGAAGGGAACGGCCGCCTACCGGCGGTTCGAGAAGCTCGCGGACCGGTCCGGTTTGCCGGTGCTGTCCGGGGGAGGCGGGCAGTGCAGCAGCAGTGGGTTCACCGCGCCGTTCACGGCAGGCAACTCGCTCGGCGCCTACTACACGCTCGGCTCGGTCAACCTCGGCGGGTACGGCACGGTCACCTATGTCGACGGGAACACCGCTATGGGCTTCGGGCACCCCATGAACTGGGTGGGGCCGACCGACCTGTTCGCCACGAACGTGTGGATCAGCGGCATCTGGGGCAGCAGTTACAACTCCTACAAGATCGGCTGCCCCGGCCAGGTCCAGGGCGCTCTGACGCAGGACCGCTCGGCCGCGGTCGGGATCGATGTGGGCGCCACGACGTCGACCATCCCGGTGACGTCGCAGGTCAGCATCACCACCGACACGACCCGCACGGGTACGGCGGCCACCGACGTGGCAGCCGGCACCTTCGACGCGGGGCTCGGGGATCTGGCGAGCGCGATCGTGCTCAGCGAGCCGCTCTACCGGCTGGCCAACCAGTCCAGCCTCCGGGGATCGGCCCGGACCACGACCACTGTGAAGGTCAGCGACGGAACCGAGTCGTACACGATCACCCGGCCAGATGTCTGGAGCAGCAGCGACGTGCTGGGTGACGTGCCCATGGATGCCGCCATGATCGTTGCTGCCTTGTACAGCACCCCGGGCCTTGTGCCTACGGTGCAGTCCGTGGACCTGGTCGCCGAGGTCGATCAGACCGATCGGAGCGCCGTCATCGTCGGGGTCACCGGCGGACCCCTGCAGGTGGGCCCGAACACGCTGAATGTGACGCTCAAGCCGCAGGGCCGGCCCAAGGTCGTCCTCCCGGTCCCGATCGATATCCCGGCCACCGCGATGCTCGACGGCGGACTGTCCGTCGACGCGGGTTCGATGTACGGCGGGGACGAGCCGGTGTCGACAACCGAGTCGTTCGACACCCTGGGCGATCTGGTGACCTCCATCAACTCCAGCCCCAGCAACAACGAGTTCGTGGTCACCATGAGCGATGCGATGGGCAATCCGGTGCGGGTCGGCCGACTGGCGACCGACTATGCGCTGGACGGGTCGGTTTCCCCCGGCCTCGCCTCCGGTGCGCTGAGCGCCGACCTGTCCGAGGTCACGCTCGGCGACACCGTGCACCTGCAGGTCATGCTGGGCGGCGCGCCGAACGGCGCCGAGATCGCCCTGGACCGCAGAGTGGCCGGCGGCACCTCCTGGGAGCGGGTCGGCGGTTCGCAGATCTCGACCGACTCCGACGGGATGACCGGCGCGGGCTTCGACGTCACCCCGGACGCCAACGCCACCTACCGGGCCACCTGGAACGGCGACGCCAGCACGCTGGGCTGGAGCGCGACCACCGACATCGCAGTGATGCCACCACTGGATCTCAGCGGGGTGCGTCATGGCCGCAGTTGGGCGCTGCAGGTGACCGGCGCACCAGAGGCGGCGGGATCGCCCGTGACCGTCCAGGCCCGGCGCAACGGCGCGTGGAAGTCCGTGGCGACCGGGACGCTGGGCGCGGACGGCACGGCCTCCCTGCGCTGGCAGACCGGTCCCGCCGGCGTCCGGGTCCGGGCGGTCCAGCCGGCCTCGACCCGCTTCGCGGCTGTCACCAGCGCGGTCACCGCACTGAGCGCGACCGAGCTGGTGGTCGACCCGGATGCCGGGGCCACCAAGCGCGGGAACGTCACCGTGCAGTTGCGGTCAGCGTCGGGCAAGGCCATCACGGGCGTGCGCTACCGGGTGCAGCGCCGCACGAACACCGGCTGGGAGCCGGTCGACGCCGGTCGGCTGCGGCGCACCACGCGGGTGTGGCTGGCCAACGGTGAATACCGCGTGGCGGTGCCCAAGCAGGACCGGGTGCCCGCCGCGGTGCGCCAGCAAGTGTCGGTCGGTTCGGCCGCGATCCTGATCACGCGTGCCTCTGGAGGTTCCGCCGCCCGGGTCTCGGCGCGGCCCCGGATCCCGCTGCGCTTCACCGTACAGCGCCAGCAGGCCGGCCGCTGGCAGGCTGTGGGCGGCTGGCGGCGGCTGAGCCCGCCGGCACAGGCCTGGAGCAGGGACCTGCCCGCGGGCCGATACCGTTTCGTGTTCCCGGACCAGGCCGGCTTCGACGGTGCGACCAGTGGAGTCGTCCGGGTCCGCTGATCCGCCGGCTGCGGGCATCCGGGGGCTGGCAGCAATCTGCCCGCGCGTGCCCAGGGGTTCTGCTTGGTCAGTGTGTCGAGGCGATCCAGCAGGTCACGGCCTGCTCTTCGCAGGGCCGGGTATGTACGGGATCAGCCCGAGTTCCAGGGCCCGGACCTGAAGCGACAACGGTGCCCGGCGGATATCCACCATCGATCCGTCGACCTCCAGCAGCCAGGTCAGCGGATTGATCGCCTGCATCTCTCTGGTCTGGAACTCCTTCTCGAATTCGTCCGAACTCACCTTCGCGCGGAGCCGCTGGGCCCTGCTCTTCATCACAGCGCCGTTCACCCCCAGCCACTCGCTGAGCTGGGCGGTGGTCGCGTGCGGGGTCTGCGCCCGGTTGAAAAGGAAGTTGACCTGTCCGATGGCGTAGACGATCCCGGCGGACCAGATCGCGAGATCGCCCCGGAGCAGCGGCGAGGGTTCCATCCGGCCGAGCTGGCCGACCAGCTTGCGACACAACTCAGCGAACTCCTCATTGAGGTGTTCCAGGCAGACTGCGTCCGTCACGGCCACTATCTGATCTGCGTTCGGGCGCACCGCGGCGGGTACGTTCAAGTCTTCCATTGCGGCAATGTCCTCCCACCACGTCGGACGCTTGTGGTCAGTCCATCACACGAGGTGGCGCCGGTCGTTCCGGCTCGCCGCCGCCCGGCGGTGAGCATGGGGGCGGTTGAACGCCAAGGGGTTCGTCCGATCGGCAAAGTTGGGCTGCTGCCACGAGGCGCCGTCCTCACTGCAGCGCCGACGGCCGCCCTTGGATCGCGGCACCCACCTGCGGTACCCGGCGAGGAACTGGTGTCCCGGCCGCTGGCCTGGGACCGGCTGCGCCAGGCGCTGATCGACCAGTCGCTCGATCGGGATGGCCCGTTTCCGCACTTGTGCCCCCTTGCAGCTGGCCATCGGAGCGGCAACGGGCCAGGTACGCCCGGACGCCGGGTCTCACCCGGGCATCAGGGCACCCACATCCCCCTCAGGCGGGCCATTTCACCCTTGCGGTCCGCCAACCGCGCGAACACCGCGCACCACCGCGCAACTGCACCGCCGACCGCGGGAGATGACCTGCGGCGACGACCCCGGACGAAGCCCTGCGCAAGGAAGCGGTGGACAACCGCGCCGTCGTCGCGGTCCCCGGCGGCCATGAGCCGTTGATAACTGACGGGTAAACCAAGTATGGTGGATTCAGACCAGTGTCATCGGAGGATCACATGCCCCGACCGAACGTGGCGGCGCAGCGCCGCGAGCAGATCCTGGCAGCCACCCGGGAGGTGGTGGCCGAGAAGGGGTTCAAGGCCATGCGGGTTGCCGACGTCGCGCGCAAGGCGGGCACGAGCAGCGGCACGATCCACAACTACTTCGAGACCAAGCGTGATCTGATGCGCGCGGCGTTCGAGTGGAACTTCCATGACTCCCAGGCGCGTCGCATCCCCTTGGTGGAGGCCGGACAGGACCCCCGTGACCGCCTGCGCGCCGTTCTGCACTCGTACCTCCCCAGTGACGAGGTGGTCGTGCAGTCCTGGCACATGTGGATCGAGTTCTGGTCGGAGGCCCTGCACGACGTCGAACTGCAGGAGCTCAACGAGCGGGTCTACGGCGAGTGGCGCCGGACGCTGGCCGCGATCATCCGGGACGGCCAGGACCGCGGGTGCTTCGTAGCCGGCGATCCGGTGGTGCTGGCCCATGGGCTGGTTGGCATGGTGGAAGGACTGGCGCTGCAGGTGCGGCTGGGCTCGCGAAACATGACGTTGGTCGACATGCGGGCGGTCCGCTACCGGGCCG
>DAOMFH010000081.1:0-7978 GCA_035429705.1 Actinomycetota bacterium | reverse complement strand
ACCGGTCGAGGACTACGCACGTGGGCCAAAGGAGCCGATCCTCGCCGCCCAATGACTCCTCGGGGCGTGGGAAATCCGTCTCCTGATTGGGCGAATGACTGCGTCGCACCTTCATCTGACCGACTGGTACTGCGCGGCGGAAACGGTGCCCATTCCGCCGCGACCCGCCCGGTCCGCGCACCGACCGTCCACGCGAATCCCTGATCGTGGCCCGACCGGCGTGTGTATTTGCACGACGCGCATGTGCAACCAGCTCACCAGTTTCCGGCTCAAATTGCACGTATGTCGGCACGCGGAAGGTCACAGACAAGCAAAAACCCCTGTGTGACCAGGGGTTCTACTGTGTGGGCGATACTGGGTTCGAACCAGTGACCTCTTCCGTGTCAAGGAAGCGCGCTACCACTGCGCCAATCGCCCAAGTCCTTGCTTGTTGCGAGGTGGAGACGGGATTCGAACCCGTGTAGACGGCTTTGCAGGCCGTTGCCTCGCCTCTCGGCCACTCCACCAGAAGCCGTGTGGCCTCTCGAGCGGACGACGGGATTCGAACCCGCGACCCTCACCTTGGCAAGGTGATGCGCTACCAGCTGCGCTACGTCCGCGATTGCGCCGGGGATCACCCGACGCAGACCAGCATAACCGAGGGACACCGAGGCGGGGCAAGTGGGACATGCCGATCCCGCCCGCGGCAGGATGAACCGTGGTCACCACCGATGCGCACGCCCGCTTCCCGGGCCTGACCGCCCGGGATCTGGTGGAGGTTTCGGAGGATCTGGCGGTCCTGGACCGGGGTGGCCGCTGGGCGGTGGCGCTCGGCTTCGAGGGCGAGGTGGTGCTGGCGAGGTTCCGCGACTGGGGTCCGGAGAAGCTGCCGGTGGGGGAGTGGCCGGGGGTGTCCGGCCCGTGGGAGACGTCGTTGACCCAGCCCGAGTATGAACAAAGCGTCCTGCGGGTCCAGCAGCACATCGCCAGTGGCTGGGTGTACCAGGTGAACCTGTGCCGGATCCTCAGCGCGGCGTGCCCTGCCCAGCATCTCGGCGGCCTGTATCGGGGACTGACCGCCATGGGGGGTGCCTTCTCCGGACTGCTGGAACTGCCCGAGCATTCGATCCACATCGCCTCGGCATCCCCGGAGCGCTTCCTGAGCAGGTCTGGCCGGCAGGTGTCCTCCAGTCCCATCAAGGGAACCGCCGAGCGTCCGGACCAGTTCCTCCCGAAGGACCGTGCCGAGAACGTGATGATCGTCGATCTTGTGCGCAACGATCTGGGGCGCGTGGCGCGAACGGGATCGGTGAGGGTGCCGCGGTTGCTTGCGGTGGAGCCCTATCCGGGCCTGCACCATCTGGTCAGCACAGTGACCGCAGACATCGCGGACCACAGTTGGGCCGACATCCTGGCAGCGACATTCCCGCCCGGCAGTGTTTCGGGCGCACCGAAGGTGTCCGCGCTGGATGTGATCGCGCAGGTCGAGCCCGTCGCGCGAAGCTGGTACTGCGGGGCGTTCGGGTGGGTGGATGCCGACACCGGCCGGGCGGAGCTGGGGGTGGCGATCCGGACTTTCTGGCTGCACGCCGGACGGCTGTGCTTCGGCACCGGCGCGGGCATCACCTGGGGCAGTGATCCGGTGGGGGAGTGGCGCGAGACCGAGCTGAAGGCGGCTCGCCTCATCGCGATCGCGCAGAGCGACTCCGGGCATCGTCGGTGAATCCTCCCGGCCGCGAGGCGCGCGGCACGGCCTTGCTCATACCGGAACGATCCGTGGCAAGGTAGCCACGTGTGGAGTTGGATCAACGGCACGCTGGGCCCCGTGGCCGACAGCGCGATCAATGTCACCGACCACGGCTTCACGGTGGGCGACGGTGTCTTCGAAACCTTGAAGACCGAGCATGGCGTGCCGTTCGCGCTGACTCGGCACCTGCGTCGGCTCAACCGCTCCGCGGCGGGCCTCGGGCTGGCCCCGCCGGACGAACAGGTGCTGCGGGGTGCGATCGCGGAACTAATGGCCGTGGACCCCTTCCCGCTGGGGGTGTTGCGGATCACCTACTCTTCGGGCCCCGGTCCACTGGGTTCCGACCGGGGGCACGAAGGCGCCACCCTGGCCTGCGTGAGCATGCCGGGCAAACCCTGGCCGGCCACGACCCAGATCGCCACCAGCCCCTGGCCTCGCAACGAACGTTCCCCGCTGGTCGGCCTGAAGACCATCTCCTACGCCGAGAATGCGGTGGCCCTGGGCCAGGCGCGAGCGGCCGGGTTCAGTGAGGCGATCCTGGGCAACCTGGCCGGCAGTCTGTGCGAGGGGACCGGCAGCAACGTCTTCGTGGTCGCGGACGGCCGGGTCCTCACCCCGCCGCTGGCGGACGGCTGCCTGGCCGGGATCACCCGGGAACTGGTGTTGGAGTGGTGCGAGGTTGAGGAACGGACCCTGCAGCTGGCGGCCCTGCGCACGGCGGACGAGGTGTTCATCACGTCGAGCACCAGGGACGTGCATCCCGTGGACCGGGTGGACGATCGCGTGCTCGCCGCGCCCGGACCGGTCACCGCCAAGATCGCCGAACGGTTCCGTCAGCTCAGTTCGGCCGATCCCGACCCGCGGTAGGCCACAGCAGGTCGGGGGTGAGGGCGTCGAGCCGGTCGGCTCCGAGCAGGGCCATGGCCATACGCAGTTCGGTGTGGAGGATCTCGACCACGCGCTGAACCCCGGCGGCGCCATGGGTCGCCAGTGCCCACAAGTAGGGCCGCCCGATCATGACCGCGCTCGCGCCCAGGCACAGGGCCTTCGCCACGTCGGTGCCACGCCGGATTCCGCCGTCGACGATCAGCGGTACCTGCCCGCCGACGGCGGCCACGATGCCGGGCAGGGCCTGCGCGGTGGCGGGTACCGTGTCGAGATTGCGGGCGCCATGATTGCTCACCACCAGGGCCGCAGCACCCGCGGCCACGGCAGTGCGGGCATCGTCGGCACGCAGAATGCCCTTGGGGATCACCGGTACGCCCGCGCGCTCGACCAGCCAGGCGAAGTCGTCCCAAGTGATGTCGGGGGCCAGCAGCGGATTGTAGATGCGCTGGTGGGCCGGCAGATCCTCCATGGCCAGTGGGGTTCCGGCCAGGATCGGATAGGGCTGCCCGGTCCTCAGTCCGAAGGAGTCCCGCCGGTCTCGGTCCCGCGCTCCCAGTGTGGGGGTGTCGACTGTCAGCACCAGTGCGCGTGCGCCGGCTGCAACCGCCGCCGCAACCAGGTCCGCGGTGAACCCCCGGTCCCGCTGAATGTACAACTGGAACCACCAGGGTTGTTCGCGGGCCGCGGCCGCCACCTGATCGAGCGGGGTGGATCCGAGACTGCTCTGCACGTAGAGGGCACCGCTGGCCCTGGCCCCGGCGATCGACTCCGCCTCGCCTCCTTCGTGGTAGGAAGCGTGGCGAGCCGTGGGGGCCAGCACGATCGGGTGGGGCAGTGCCGACCCCAGCAGTGCCAGGCTGGTGTCCACCCGGCGCACATCCCGGAGAACCCTGGGGGACAGGCCGATCTCCTGCCAGGCCGCAGGGTTGTGCCGCAGTGTCCGCTCGTCACCCGCCCCGCCGGCCACGTAGGCCCACGTGTTGTCGTCCAGCAGGGTCTCAGCCACGGGTTCGAATTGCTTGACGCTGACCAGCGAATCCAGATCGGGGACGCCCATGCTGTCAACCTAGCGGTCGGGGAGGGCTTGGGACGGATGCCGGACTCGCGGGGTTTGTGTAGGTGGAGTGCCTTCGCTGAGGACGCGCCGGTCCGCGGCGGGGCCAACAGGCGGCCGGACTGTCCCGTTTCCGCGCAGATGACCCGCAGCAGGGGGGCATTCGCGCGGGAACGGGCCATCGTGCCCGGGGGTCGCCGCTGCGGGCCTGATGGGCGGCGCCTGGGCGCTCAAGAAGCCGGGCTGCGATCGACGACGCGGGATTCTGGAGTCGCGACGCTGTGAGCCCCCGATCCATCCGCCCGGGGTTGCTCAGCAGTTGGGTTCGCCCAGGAGGTCAGCGATCAGCCCGTCGATGTCGAGGAACTGCGCCTCTTCGCCTGCCGGGATCACTTCGTAGGACCGACGCAGGAAGTCGGAGATCTCCTCGGCCGGCGCCTCCAGCAGCGCGTGCCCCGACGGCGAGCGCAGCGAGAGGCACAACACCGGTTCGCCGGAACTCATGGCGGGCCAGCAGGTCACGTCACCTTCCCCGACCGGGCCGGCGGTCGCCTGCTGCAGCAGGTCGCGGGCGAACACCCACCGCACCGTGGATCCCGCACCATGGAACTCCGCGATGACCGACAGTGGTTCATGTGCGGAGTAGGTGAAACTGGCGGGCACCAGGACGACCTGTTCGCCCGCAGTCACGAGGTTGAGGACCACATCGGCACAGACGATGACCGGAATGGGACCGGTGTGCATGCTGACCTCCCTCGTACCTGCTCTCCATGTTGTGCCCTACCAGGGGTTCAGGGAACCGAATTAGGCTGTGAGACGTGACACAGCCCAGTACCGACACTTCCTGGAGCCGACGGCTCCGGGCATGGGCGCGTCGGCACTGGCTCCTCGACACCGCATGGCGTGTCACGGTCTTCCTCGTCGGCGTGAGCCTGATGACCATGGGAGTACTCATGCTCGTGCTGCCCGGCCCCGGTTGGGCGACGGTGGCGCTCGGCCTGCTGGTGCTCGCGTCCGAGTACGTATGGGCGCAGCGGCTGCTGCAACCGTTGCGGTCGAGACTGCGCGCTGCCCGGCAGAAGGCCCAACAGCCCCAGTACCGCAACCATGTCAGAGCGGTGTCCGCGGCCCTGATCGTGCTCGTCGGAGTGGCGATCGGCGCCTATGTGTGGCGCTACGGCCTGTCCCTGGAAGGCATGCGTGGGCTCTGGCCGCTGTGAGGTACAGTGGGGTCGGTTCCGGGCGATTGGCGCAGTGGTAGCGCGCTTCGTTCACACCGAAGAGGTCACTGGTTCGAACCCAGTATCGCCCACCAGAACCCCCGGCTACCGGGGGTCTTTTCATGTCGCCAGGATGGCCGGCCTTTGGTCGAACAGCTGAACGAATCGGGACCCGGGCGCAATCGGCCCGCGGCGCGGCACCACGCCTCGCGTCGGCCCGAGAAACGGCCCGGTTAGGCTGGACCCGCCAGGAAACACAGGAAATGGGGCTCATGATTGATTACGTGCGGGAGACGATCGAGAGTCTCCAGCGGTCGAGTCCGGCGCAGACCGACTTCTACCAGGCTGCCGAAGAGGTGCTGGCTTCGCTGCACCCCCTGCTCGACGGAGACCCCAAGTACCGCAGGCACAAGATCATCCCTCGCATCGTGGAGCCCGAGCGGCAGATTCTCTTCCGGGTGGTCTGGATCGACGACACTGGAGAGGTCCAGGTCAACAAGGGCTACCGCGTGGAGTTCAACTCCGCGCTGGGCCCGTACAAGGGTGGTCTGCGGTTCCATCCCAGCGTGACCGCCGGGGTGATCAAGTTCCTCGGGTTCGAACAGGTCTTCAAGAACGCACTCACCGGGTTGCCGATCGGCGGTGGCAAGGGTGGGTCCGACTTCGACCCCAAAGGCCGTTCGGACAGCGAAATCATGAGTTTCTGCCAGTCGTTCATGACTGAGCTCTACCGGCACATCGGCCCGACCGTGGACGTTCCCGCCGGCGACATCGGGGTCGGCACTCGCGAGATCGGCTACCTGTTCGGCCAGTACAAGCGGCTGACCGGCCAGTACAACGGGGTGCTCACCGGCAAGGGACTGTCCTGGGGCGGGTCGCTGGTGCGCAAGGAGGCGACCGGCTACGGGTCGGTGTACTTCGCCCAGAACATGCTGCAGGCGCGCGGGGAAGACCTGGAAGGCAAGGTCTGCACGGTGTCCGGCAGCGGCAACGTCGCCATCTACACCATCGAGAAACTCTACGAGGTCGGCGCCAAGCCGGTCACGATCAGCGATTCCTGCGGAATGATCTACGACCACCGGGGAATCGACCTGGCCCTGGTCAAGCGCATCAAGGAGCAGGACCGGGACCGGATCTCCCGATACGTGGAGGAGCACCCGGAGGCGGAGTTCGTCCCGGTGGAGAAGTACCCGGACGGCTGCAACGCGGTGTGGTCGGTACCGTGTGACGCGGCGTTCCCCAGCGCAACCCAGAACGAGTTGGGCCGCGAGGATGCCGAAATCCTGCTCAAGAACGGCTGCCTGTGCGTGAGCGAAGGGGCGAACATGCCCTCGACGCAACAGGCCATCGAGGTCTTCCTCTCGGCCGGCGTGGCCTACGGCCCGGCGAAGGCGGCCAATGCCGGCGGCGTGGCCACCAGTCAGTTGGAGATGAGCCAGAACGCGAGCATGCAGCAGTGGACGTTCGAAGAGGTGGACAACCGACTGCGTCAGATCATGGCGGATATCCACCAGACCGCCAGCGACACCGCCGCTGAGTTCGGGGTGCCCGGCAACCTGGCCCTGGGTGCGAACATCGCCGGTTTCCGCAAGGTTGCCGACGCCATGATCGATCAGGGATACGTCTGAGCAGGCGGGTCAGCGCGAATTGATGCCGGCGTCGTGGCCTGACCCGTCCGTGCCGGCCGGGGGAGTGCCCGTCACCTCCCGCCGAAGTCAAGCAGGAACAGTGCCTCGGCCACGATCGAATCGCGCAACTCCTTGAGGTGGATGCTCTCGTTGGGCGCGTGGATCCGGGCCAGCGGATCCTGCGCACCCACCCCGAGAACCTCCAGATCGGGCAATGCCTCGATCAGGTTGGCGACGAAGGGAACGGCACCGCCGGCTCCTTGCTGGGTGGGCGGTGTGCCGTACGCCTCAGTCATGGCCGCCGAGTAGGTGGTGAAGCCCGGGCCGCCCACCGGCACGGCCGAGCCCGCTGCCGGGGCACCCGGCTCGAACCCGACGGTGACGCCGAACGGTGCATGGGACCTGACATGTTCGGCCAGGGTCTGCGTGGCCTCCACCGCGTCGACGCCGGCGGGGATACGCACACTGATCTTGGCCCGCGCGCGGGGAATGATGGCATTGGGTGCGGTGGCCACATCGGGCGCGTCGAGGCCGACCACGGTGACCGACGGCTTCGAGTAGAGCCTTGAGGCGATGGACCGTGTACCGATCAAGGGAACGCCGGGCAACACGCCGCAGAGGTGCCTGAACGCGTCCTCGGGGTAGTCCGCGCCGTCCCAGTCAGAGCCGCCGAGGCCGGCGATGGCACAGTCGCCCTGATCGTCCATCAGTGAACCCAGCAGTTTGA
This sequence comes from Actinomycetota bacterium, assembly GCA_035429705.1. GTDB lineage: Bacteria > Actinomycetota > Actinomycetes > S36-B12 > UBA10799 > JADKAV01. The sequence goes on along the minus strand of DAOMFH010000081.1, from coordinate 735 downwards.
TCAGCACCATGAGTGCGTCGGGCGCCGGCCCACCGAACATCCCGCTGTGCCTGGACTCGGCCATGGTCTCGACCGTCACGACGCCCTCGATGATTCCGCGCAACTGGGTCGTGAACGTCGGAAGTCCGATCTCCACGTTGCCCATGTCGCAGATCACTGCAACATCGACATCGGCGAACATCTCCGGCCGCGTGGTCGGCCACTCCTCGAAGTCGCCCCCGTATTCCTCTTCGCCCTCGAAGATGACGCGGAGGGTGACCGGTGGGGTGCCGTCGAACGCACGCAGGACTGCCAGGTGACTCACCACGCCGGACTTGTCATCGGCTGCTCCGCGACCGTAGAGCCGGCCGTCGCGTTCCTCGGCGACGAAGGGTGCGGACTCCCACAGCGACTCGTCTCCGGCGGGCTGCACGTCGTAGTGCGAGTACAGCAGGACACGGGGGGATCCGGGTGGACCCGGCACGTCCGCCACGACAGTGGGTACCCCGCTCGGGCTCGGGACGAGAACCGGTTGCGCGCCGGCTTCGCGAAGCAGGTCGGCGCATGCCTGCGCGCCGCGGATCACTTCGGACTGCTGGTACCCGGGGAAGTTGATCGAGGGGATGGCCACGAGTCGTTCCAGGTCGGCGCGCACCTGGGGCATGAGGGCGTCGACTCGGGCGATGACGTCGGCGTGTGTCACAGGGGTCATGTCTAACCCTAGGACGGGGCGCTCGGAGCACGCAGGGCAAGACG
>DAOMFH010000080.1:0-8122 GCA_035429705.1 Actinomycetota bacterium | reverse complement strand
GTCCTCACCATGGGCACGGATGACTTCGACGCCACGGCGGCCCGGATCGCCGAGGCCGGCGGCATCGTCGCGATGCCCAAGGCGGCGCTGGTGGGGATGGCCTGGCAGGGCTACTTCGTCGACACCGAGGGCAATGTGTTCGGCGTTCACCAGCCCGACCCCGAGGCGAAGTAGCCGGACACCGGCGCCGTCAGGCGGCCCGCCCTGCGCGACAATCGGGTTGGAGCGGGAGGTCGACACATGTCCATGAAGGCGCTGCGCCGCAGCCGGATCGACCTGGACCAGCGACCGTTCATCGTCATCTGGGAAGCGACCCGCGCCTGCGCGCTGGCATGCCAGCACTGTCGGGCCACGGCGGTGCCCACCCGCGACCCGCGGGAGTTGAGCACGGCCCAGGCGTGCGCGCTGATGGACGACATCGCCGGATTCGGCACGCCACCGCCCTTCTTCGTGATCACCGGTGGCGACCCGTTCGAGCGTCCGGACCTGTTCGAACTGGTCACCTACGGGTCGTCGATCGGACTACCGGTGGCCGTGTCCCCGTCGGGGACCGAGGCCCTGAACCGGGACAACCTGGTCCGGTTGTACGAGGCGGGGGCGCACGCGATCTCACTGAGCATCGACGGGGCATCGGCCGCCACGCATGACGCCTTCCGGGGGGTCGCCGGCAGCTACGACCTCACGATCCGCGGCTGGCAGCAGGCCCGGGATGTGGGTCTGCGCGTCCAGGTGAACACCACCGTCACGCCGGGCAACCTGCGGGAGCTTCCCGACATTCTGGCGAGGATCCACGAGATGGGCGTCATGACCTGGTCGGTGTTCTTCCTCGTACCAACCGGCCGCGGTCAGCTCCTGCCGCAACTCAGCGCGGAACAGGCCGAGGACGTCCTCAACTTCTGCTACGACGCGGACAAGGTCGTCTCGCTGAAGACCACTGAGGCGCCGTCCTTCCGGCGGGTCTGCGTGCAGCGCATCGTGTGTGAACGCAATGGCCTCGATCCGGTCGCTGAGCTGGGCCTGGGGGCCGACTACCAGTTCCTGCGCGAGCGCCTCTCGGCGTTGAACATCACCGCCCGGGGCGATGGACTGCGACGCCCACCGCTGAAGGTCAGCGCCGCCCGCGGCTTCGTGTTCATCTCCCACACCGGTGACGTCTACCCGAGCGGCTTCCTGCCGAACCCCGCCGGCAACGTGCACCGGCAACCCTTGGCGGACATCTACCGTTGCTCGGACCTGTTCGTCACGCTGCGCGACCCCGATGCCCCACCCGGGCGCTGCGGCCGCTGCGAGTTCCGCCAGGTGTGCGGCGGCTCGCGGCCGCGGGCGTTCGGGGCCACCGGCGACTTGCTGGCCGACGACCCGCTGTGCGCCTACGTTCCGGGCTCGTTCGGGCATTCCGAGCAGGTTGCCGCGCTGTTGGCGACCGGGGTCTGAGCACCGCCTGCGTCACTCCACCAGCGGGATGTCCGGGTTCGGCCGGATCCCGGTGCGGATGGACTGCGCTGCGGGCCCGGCCGAGGCGGTGGCGAAGGCCTGCTTCCATTCGTCCATGACGAACGTGTGCGTGACCAGGCCGTCGACCGGGTAGGTCGGATCTGCCAGCCACTCGAGCACCAACTGCTGGGCCCGCCGCCCGTCCAGCTTCGGCTCCGGGCCGGCGTCGGTGGTCCCTTGTACGGTGATCTCCCGCTTCCACACCAGCGACCAGTTCATCGGCTGCTCGGCGGCAGCCCCGGCCAGCACGAGCAGGCCGGTGGGCCGCAGCATCCGCAGCGCCATGTCGATGGTCGCGGGGGTGCCCACGCAGTCGACCACCAGGTCCACTCCCTGTTCGAGGATCGGCACGACCGGCTGCCCCGGCAGGGTGGTGGGGTGCAGCAATCGTCCGCCGTCCTCGGTGGCCAGCGTTTCGATGGCACTGGCCGGGTCGGCCGGCAGGATGCGGTCGGCGCCCACGTTCCGTGCCCACTGCGATCCGAACTCCCCCGGGCTGACCACGTCGATGTGCAGGTCGGGGTGCAGGCGGCGCAGGGCCGCGGTGGTCAGCAGGCCGATCGCCCCGGGGCCGATCACCACGGCTCGCTCACCTGCGCCGGACCAGTGCAGCGCCGCGTGCAGCCCGATCGACGCCGGCTCGGTCAGCGCCGCCCGCTTCGAGGGCAGGTCGCCGATCTTGAACAGTTGTGATTCGTGGGCGATCACCTGCTGGGACATGCCACCGCCGGTCTTGCGGGAGAAGCCGAGCGTCACCGCGGCGCAACCGCTGACCCCGGGAAGGTCGAAGCGTTCGCACACGTTGGGTTTGCCGGCTGCGCAACTGCGGCATACCGGGTCGAAGCCGCGCTGGAGGCAACTGATCACCACGTCCACCGCGACGCGGTCCCCGGGATGAACCGTGTTGACCCCGGGTCCGGCCTCCTCGACCACCGCCACGAACTCGTGGCCGGGGATCTGCTGGGTCTGCGGGTAGTAGGCGCTGAGGATCAACGACAGCTTGGCATGGGCCAGACCCACGTCCGATCCGCAGATCAGCGACAGTTCGGGACGCAGGCGGACCCAGCCGGGAGCGTCGGGCAGTTCCGGGGTGGGCTCGTCCTCGATCAGCCGAAGGATTCCGCCCGGACCCCAGCCGGCGCTCTTGCCGGCGCCGCGCGGGGCCTTCTGCGCCAGTTGGGTGTACAGGTAACGGGTGGTCGAGACCTCGGCCAGGATCGCGCGCATTCTGATCTCCCTCCAGGTTCAGCCGCTGATCACGGGTGTTTCGGCGGTCCGCGCCAGGCCGTTCACCAGGTTCTTGAGCATCTGCCCGGTGATCGCCCTGGTACCGGGCACCGGTGAGCGGAACTGCGCCTCCCAGGTGATGATGCTGCCGCCGCCCGGGGTCGGTTCGAGGGTGATGAAGCCGTGGTACATCCACTGGCCGGGCGCACCCTTGGCGGTGTACTCCAGCCGACGCGGCTCCTCGGCCGCGACCACCGTCTCAGTGAGGGCCAGCCGGGCCGGGCCGCCCGAAAGTCGCCGGACCGTGCCTACCTGCCCGTTGGCTGGTGTCTGGAGCACCTCGGACTTGGCGAACGGCGACCACTGGTTCATGTGCTCGTGATCGACCAGCACCTCCCACACCCGCTGCGGCGGCGCGGCGCACTGGGCTGTGGCACTGGCCCGTTTGATGGGTGCGGGGTTCGGCGCGAAACCGAGTTCGAGCAGGTTGAAGGGATTGACCAACTCCTTCTTGCCGGCCCGCTTGTGGTAGAGCAACTCGATGCTGAAGCCCATCGGGTCGTTGACGTAGACCGCGAACCAGAGCTTCTTGAGCAGGGTCGGTTTGGTGCTGTTGGGCGTCAGGCCGTTGTCGATGCAGTGTTGGACGAGCGCGTCGTGCTGCTTCTCGTCCCGGATGCCCAGCGCGACGTTGAGCAGCCCGAGGTCGCTGATCCGGTAGCCCTGTGGCCAGGGTTTGCCGACCGGGTCGAGGTACTGCACGACCTCCAGGAAGACATCCTGACCACGAACCGTGAACGACTTGCGGGTGGCCCCGGCCAGACCCCACAGCGCCTCGTGTTCGGGGGTGTGCAGCACCACGTCCTGCTCCAGCGACAGACCCAGCACGTCGATCCACGTGTGCCGGGCCTCATCGAGGTCGGGCACGCTGAGGGTCAGGAAGCGGGTGGCCACCGGCAGGTCCCGGGGGCGTTCCCGCTGCTCGGCGGCCCGCGGGTCGTCCTCCATGATCTCCAGCAGTACGCCGTCGGGGTCGCGCACGCACACCCGTCGGGAGCCCGGCTCGCCCATCGGCGCGGTCAGGGTCGGCACCTCGCGCTGGGCCAGCCGCTGCAGGGTCGCATCGAAGTCGGCGACGTGCAGGCCGATCATCGTGTACCCGATGTCGCAGGCCCGCCAGTCGGACGGCAGCGGCTCGGGCGTGGGCTTGCGGAATTGGAACAACTCGATCTGGAAGAACTCCTGGGCGTCCAGCAGCCACCAGCACTCACTGGTCGCGCCGGGTACTCCCTGCACATCCTCCGCGCCGAGGATCGGGACGAACATGAACGTCCCCCCGCCCTCGGTGAACCCGAAGATGTCGCGGTACCACCGCTGGGTGTGCTGAACGTCGGACACGCTCAGTGCGATCTGGTTGATGGGCAGTTCGGTCATCGGTATCTCCTGGTTCTGTCACTCGAGGCCGTGGACTGCCGCCACGATGCGATCGGCGTTGGGCAGTGCGGCGTACTCGAGATGGGGGGCGAAGGGAATGGTCTGTTCGACGGCGACCCGTGCGTACTTCGCGGGTGTGCCGGACTCGAGCAGTAGGGCGGCGACCTCGCCGGTCAGCCCGCCGCGACGGTAGTCCTCGTCGGCGACGACGATCCGCCCGCAGGCCGACGCGGCAGCCAAGATCGCCTCGGTGTCCAGTGGGGCGACAGTGCGCAGATCGAGCACCTGGGCCGACACCCCATCGGCGGCCAGTCGCCCGGCTGCCTCCAAACACCGGTGAACCCCGACCCCGAGGCTGACCAGCGCCACGTCGGTGCCTTCCCGGCGGGTCAATGCCTGCCCGAACGGGATCGGCTCGACCACGTCGGGAACCTCGCCGCGAACACCGTCGGCGGGCGCCACCTCGGCGAAGTTGACGGTGTCGCGACTGTCGCCGGCCAGGTACTCCATCATCTGGGCGTCGAACAGTTTCGGGGTGAGGAACAGCACGAACTCGTCGCGCTGCAGGGCGTTGAGCATCAGGCCGGCCGCATCGGCCGGAGTGGCCGGGACCACCACAGTGGTGCTGGGGTAGGCAGCCAGGTTGCCCCACAGCGCCTGCTCGTGCTGCCCGCCGTCGGCGTACCAGCCGCCGACCCCCGCGCGGATCACCAGCGGGACCTCCCAGCGGCCGCCGGAGAAGTCGCGGAACTTCGCCGCCCCGTTGACGATGGCCGACCAGCCGACCGCCGCGAAGTCGATCATGAACAACTCCACGACCGGCTTGAGCCCGGCCATGGCCGCCCCGATCCCCGCGTACATGAACGCCGACTCGCTGATCGGGGTGTCGCGCACCCGCCGGGTGCCGAAGCGGGCCAGCAGGTTGCGGCGCAGCAGCCGCACGTCCTCCCCCCAGGTCACGATGCGCTCATCGGCGGCCATCGCCTGCCCGAGGGCGTGGTCGACGGCCTGATCCAGGGTCATGGTGCTCATCACTTCGCCGCCTTCCGGGTCCCGAACGTGCCGCGGCCGGCCACCGCGGCTCGCGCATGCGCGATCGCGGCCTCGATCACGGGACGTTCCTCCGCCTCGATCTGATCGACCACCCCGGCGTCGAGCAGCGGGCGGGCCGCGCGCAGGGGGTCCAGTCGCGCGCCCAGCGTCCAGTCCCGGGCGGCCTGCGCCCCACGCTTGCTGATCTCCGCCATGCCCGCCGCCCGGTTGCCGGCGCTGCCGCCCTCGTCCGCGGTGACCCCGCCGACCAGCCCCGGACCCCAGGCCGCGGCCATCGTGCCGGGGGTCTTGAGCAGCCGGACCAGCCCGTCACCCTCGAAGTGCCCGCCGGGCCGGTGGCAGGTGGCGTGCAGGAATCCGGGGCCCTTGCCCTCCCGCGCCCGTTGCAGCAGGACGCCGGCCGCCGCGTGCACGTCCTCGACCCGGTTGCCGCGCACGGTCTCCACGGCCAGGCCGAAGGCCCGGGCCCGCTCAACCGGGGTGCCGCCGGTCACTTCCGGGGTGTAGGTGGTGATCGACCACTTGTTGTCCTTGCAGACGAAGAGCACCGGTAGTTTCCAGGCGACCGCCAGGTTGTAGGCCTCCATCAGCATGCCCTGGTTCATCGCGGCCTCACCGTGCATCGCCACCGCCACGCTGCCGGGCGCCAGCATCGTGCTGGCGATGGCGTTGCCCACCGCCAACGGGCCGGAGGCCCCGACGATGCCGTCGGCCGCGGTGCGCAGATCCGGATCGAGCAGGTGCATGTGCCCGGCCATCCCCGCGTTCATCCCCTGATCCGTGCCCAGCACCTCGAGCATCAGGGCCTGCGGATCCGCGCCGCGGGCGATGAAACCGGCGGTGTTGCGGTGGTCCAGGGCCATCGCGTCGCGGTCGTCCAGGTGCAGGATGACGCCGGCGTTGATCCCCTCCTCGCCGATGCCGGAGTGGTACTCGCCGGGCACCAGACCGTCGGCCCAGGCCTGGGTCAGCGCCTCGTCCACCAGCCGCATCCGCGTCATCATCCGGTAGGCCCGGGTCGGGTCGAACCCGGCCGGTGCGACCCGGCGGCGCTTGATCACTGGACTCATCAGGACTCCAATCCCTGGCTCAGATGAGGCCCTCGGCGCGGGCCCACTCCTCGCAGCGGCGCATCCCCTCGTCGAAGCCGACCAGCGGCTCGTACCCGAGCAGGGTGCGCGCCTTGTCGATGGACACCCCGCCCTTGCGGTTGAGCATGTACATCGCCCCGGCGCCGAGTTCGTTGGGCTTGCCGAGTTTGCGCTGCAGCCCGCCGATGAGATTCAGCGCCGGCGCGCCGATCCAGATGGGGATGCTGCGGGTCTTGCCCCCGGCCATGGCGGCCACCCGTCCGAAGTACTGCTTGCACGTGATGGGGGATCCGTCACCGATGTTGATTACCTGCCCGGCGGCCGCCTCCGAGGCGAGCAGCAGGACCATCCCATCGACGAAGTTGTCGATGTAGACGATGTCGAAGATGCCGCGGCCGCCCTCGGGCAGCACCATCTGGCCGGCCTTGGCCAGTGCGATCGGCTCGCGGATCCACACCGACCCGGGCCCGTACACGTCACATGGCCGCACGACGACGCACTCGATCTCGCCGGCGGCGTGGGCGGCCAGTACGACCGCCTCCGAGTTCACCTTGGTGTCGGTGTAAGTGCTCAGCCCGCCCGACACGTGCACCGGGTAGGTCTCGTCCACCCCGTCGGGGAACTCGTGGCCGTAGGCGGCCACCGACGACAGGTGGACGAACCTGCCGACCCCGGCTTCCTTGGCCGCTGTCAGGACCTGCCGTGTGCCCAGGACGTTGACCTCCCAGGCCTTGCCCAGCGGCGCCACGGTGCTCACGATCGCGGCCATGTGGACCACGACGTCCACTCCGGTCAGCGCGTCGGCCCACTGCCCGGGTTCGGTGGTCGAACCGGCAACGATGCCGTGTTCGGGGTCGGGCACCAGGTCCACCCCGGTCACCTCCGCGCCCAGTTCCCGCAGGCGGGCAGCAAGAGCCCGTCCGATGAAACCGTTGGCGCCGGTGATGAACACCCGGGCAGAGATGGTGGGGGCGGGGCGGGACTTCGGCATCAGCACTCCTCAACATCGCAGCATGACGACACTTGCAACTGTCAATGTCCACTGTCAGCGTATTCATGTGCGAGCAGACGGGGCAGTGGATTCACCGATCACGGTGGTGCCCGGTGGTGGCTGAACCGCGGTCCTACACGCTGACCGAACTGGCCGCGGCCTCTGGCCTGCCGGCCCGGACCATCCGCTACTACCAGTCCAGCGGGTTGCTGCCCAAGCCCGCTCGGCGCGGCAAGCAGGTGTACTACGACCAGTCCCACCTCGACCTGCTCGGGGCGATCTCGCGCATGCGCAGCGACGGCCTGCGGCTCAGCGCCATCCGGGACCTGCTCGGCCGCGGCCGGGCCACCGACGGCAGCATGATCGACCTGCTGGGTCCGGAGGTGGCCGGGGCCGCCTGGTTGGCCGGCGCACAGCGCACCTTCTCGGAGGGCGAACTGGCCGAGTTCCTGGGTGACGCCTACCCCGAGCAGGTCAGTGAACTGGTCAAGGCCGGCTACCTGGAACTGCGGCCCGCAGCCTCCGGGGGACCCACCCAGTGGTTCGCCAACAGCGTCCCGCAACTCAAGGGCGCCCTGGAGTTGCGCAAACTCGGTACGGACATCGCCTTGTCCGGGCAGGCCATGCGGGTGATGCGCAAGCGGATCCGGCGAATGTGCGAGGAGTTCGTCGTGATGTGGGTCTCGCAGGCCGGCCAGCACTACGCGGGGGAGGCGACCCAGGAGGAGTTCGAGGCGAACCTGGAGGCGTTCCGCTCCATCGCCTGGCAGTCGGCCGCGCACGTGACGGCGGTGGAGATGGAACGGGCGATCCAGCACACCGACAAGATCAA
>DAOMFH010000079.1:0-8131 GCA_035429705.1 Actinomycetota bacterium | reverse complement strand
CGTCCTCCAGCCCGGTCAGGATCACGTCGTCGACGAACAGCACGTCCTCGGGCCCGGCGCCCGGCACCGGCAGGATGTGCAGGTCGGGCAGGTTGTACGCCGGGGGCTTGGCGGCGACCCCGGGCGGCTGCCACTTCGTCGGGGTGATGGAGGGTTTGCTCATGGGGCCATTGTGGTATCTGCACGCTCCGGGCGAGGTGGTGTTCGTGGGTTCTGCGCGAGGTTGAGCCGCAATGCAGACTCGGTGGCCGCTGGCCGCGCGCGAGGCCGCTGGCCGCGCGGGAGCCTGGCCGCGCGGTGGCCTGGCCGCGCACTGGCCCTCACGGTGGCCGCTGGCCGCGCGGTGGCCCTCGCGGTGCAGGAAGAACCCTTCAAACGTTGCGTCTCAGTCACAAACATCCCGGACCTCGGCATCCTTGTGATTCAGCGGCAACTGACTTGCGCCTCAGTCACAAACACCCGCGGGCCTCCGATCTTTGTGACTCAGCGGCAACTCAGCGACCGTGAGCCGAGCAGCGACCATGAGCCGAGCAGCGACCATGAGCCGAGCAGCGACCATGAGCCGAGCAGCGACCCTCGCCGAGCAGGAACTTCGAGTCAGTGAAGCTGACCGGCCAACCTTCAGTGCGAGCCGGCCAGCCGCGGCGCCCGCAGCTTGACCACCATGGCTTCCATCGCCAACTGAGGTGCGACGTTCATGCTCAGCGCCTGCCGGGCGTCGCGGATGGCGGTGAACCGCAGGAGGGTGTCGGACGCCTCACTCTCGTCGGCCATCCTGGCGAGGTCGCTGTGCATCTCCTCGTTGACGAGGGCGACCGGCGCCTCCTGCTGCAGGACCAGCACGTCCCGGAACCAGGCGAGCAGATCTACCAGCACCCGGTCGAGTTCGTCGCGGACCGCCCGGTTGCGGCGGGCGGCCTGCCGGTCCTCGAGGTCCTTGAGCGCGGCCTTCGTCACCCGCTTCACGCCCTTGCCCTCCGCGCCGGCCCCAAGCGCCAGCATCATGTCCGCACGCTCGGTGTCGTCGCGCTCGGCCAGCAGCGCCTCCGCATCGGCCTTGGCGGCCGCCACGATGTTGCCCGCTGCCGCCATGCAACTGGCAAGGTCTGACAGGTCGCGCACCATGACCAGGACGTCATGGCGGCGGTTGCGCACCGACTCGATCGTGGCCAGAGCCCGCGCCCGGCCGATGTGACCCATCGAGGCACGGGCGGCGAAGGCGGCCGTACCGGCGTCCACGCCCCCGCGCTGCAGGAAATGGGCGACGGCATCGGGGGCCGGGGTGCGCAGCCCGATCACCTGGCACCGGGAGCGCACGGTCGGCAGCAGGTCCTCGACGCTTGGTGCGCACAGCAACCACACCGTCCGGCCGGCCGGTTCCTCGATGCTCTTGAGCAGGACGTTGTTGGCCGACTCCGTCAGGCGGTCGGCGTCCTCCATGACGATGACGTGCCAGCGCGAGCGGACCGGGGCCATGTCCGCGCGGCCGACAAGGTTGCGGGCCTCCTCGGTCTTATAGGACAACCCCTCGGGCCGCACGACCTCCACATCGGGATGGCTGCCGGCCAGCGCCGCCCGGCAATCCTCGCACTGCCCGCACCCGGCCTGCGGACACACCAGGGCCGCCCCGAATGCGATCGCCGCATTCGACCGCCCGGAGCCCGGTGGCCCGATGAACAGCCAGGCATGGGTCATGCTGGGACCGGCCGGCTCCACGGCGGCGTCCCGGGCCACCGCCTGCAGCAGTTCGACGACGTGCTCCTGCCCCACAAGGCTGTCGAAGACGCTCATCGGAAGTCGGCCGGGATCGAGGCCCACACCAGGTCGGCGACCTCCTCGATGGACCCGGAGGCGTCGATCACCGCATAGCGGTGGCTCTGCCTGGCGGCCAGGTCCAGCAGCCCCCGGCGCACCCGCGCCTGGAACAACTCGCCCTCGTTCTCCATCCGGTCCACCTCGCCGTCGCGCTGCGTGGAGGTGCCGATCGGCAGATCCAGCATGATCGTCAGGTCGGGCACCAGCCCGTCGGTGGCCCACAGGTTGACTCGTTCGACGTCCTCGATGCCCAGGCCGCGCGCCACGCCCTGGTAGGCCAGCGAGGAGTCGACGAACCGGTCGGACAGCACGACCGCACCACGCTCCAGAGCGGGCCGGATCGTGCGCTCCACATGGTCCGCGCGCGCCGCGGCGAACAACAGCGCCTCACACCGCGCGGACATGTTCACATCATCGGCAAGCAGCAGCACCCGGATCGCCTCGGCCACCGGGGTACCACCCGGTTCCCGAGTGACCATCACCTCGCGCTTCTCCCCCAGGCGCTCGGCCAGCCGATGCAGCTGTGTGGTCTTCCCAGACCGGTCCACGCCCTCGAAGGCCACGAACAAACCCTTCACAGGCTCACCTTCTCACGGCGACCGGCACGCCCATCGGTTCACTCCACAGTGCCGCGTTGCGGACTTGGCCCGAGGCGGCAGTCCGTTGCGGCCGACCGGCCATTGGTCGGGAATGTGATCACCACGGCGAAGCGCCAGCCGTCGCGGAATCCACAGTCCAGCGCAGTCAGCGACTTTCCGAAGCGCTCGAGTCCCCTGGCAGCGGGATCACACCCGCCCGATGGCCCCCTGCCGCTCCGATGACCCCCCGCAACGGGCCAGCGGCGCGGAAACAGGCCATCAGCGCGGAAACAGGCCATCAGCGCGGAAACAGGCCATCAGCGCGGAAACGGGGCATCAGCGCGGAAGCGGGGCATCAGCGCCTCCGGGCTCCGGGCCGGGCCGGGCCGGGCCCCAACCGCCCTGCGGCCCGGGCTACACCGGACCCAAGCCCCCTCCGGGCCGGGCATGACACCATGGCAGCCACGCACAGCCCACACAGGCGCTGAACGCGCAACCGGGGTCAGAACCGCGGCCACGAAGGCCCGGCTACTTCTTCGCCGCCGCCCGCTTCCGCGGCTTCTTCGGCGCCGGGCCCTTGGCGCGGCGTTCGCTGATCAGGTCGCTGGCGCGCTCCAGGGTGATGCTCAACGGGTCGTCGGCCACGCGCAGGGACGCGTTGGTCTCCCCGTCGGTCACGTACGGCCCGAACCGGCCGTCCTTGAGCTCGATCTTCTTGCCGGTGATCGGGTCGGTTCCGATCTCCTTGCCCGGCTGCGCCTGCTGGCGGCCCCGTCCGCGCTTGGGCTGGGCGAACAGCGCCAGCGCCTCGTCGACGGTGCAGTTGAAGATGCTGGCCTCGTCGGGCAGGGAGCGGGAGTCCTTGCCATGGGTGAGGTACGGCCCGTACCGGCCGTTCTGCGCCATGATCGGTTCGCCGTCCTCGGGGTGCTTGCCCACCTCGCGCGGCAGGGACAGCAACCGCAGGGCGTCCTCAAGGGTGACGGTCGTCGGGTCCATGTCCTTGAACAGGCTCGCGGTGCGCGGCTTGACCGTCTTGCGCGGCTTCTTCGCGCCCTCCGGCAACTCGGGCAGCACCTCGGTGACGTAAGGGCCGAACCGTCCGGTCTTGGTGAGGATCTCGTGGCCGGTGGCCGGATCCACGCCCAGCGAGCGCTCCTCCTTGGGCGCGTTGAGCAACTCCACCGCGAGTTCGGTGGTCAACTCGTCCGGCGGCAGATCCGCCGGAACGTTGGCCCGCTGCTCCCCGCGCTCAAGATAGGGGCCGAACTTGCCCACCCGCAGCACGATCTCCTCATCGATGGGGAACGACGAATTCTCCCGCGGGTCGATCTCGGGCAGCCGCTCGATCATGGGGTGCAGGCCGACGAAACGTCCCCCGCGCGGGTCGTCCCCGCCGAAGTAGAACGTGCCCAGCACCAGCGTGCGGGACTGCTGCCCGGCCGCGACGGTGTCGAGGATCTCCTCGAGATCGGCGGTGAAGTCGTAGTCGACCAGCGACCCGAAGTGGTCCTCCAACAGTCTGACCACCGCGAACGCGAGCCACGCCGGGACCAGCGCGGTGCCGCGCTTGAACACGTAGCCGCGGTCCAGCAGCGTGCCGATGATGTTCGACCACGTCGACGGCCGGCCGATCCCGCGCGACTCCAGCGCCTTGAGCAAGGTTGCCTCGGTGTAGCGGGCCGGCGGCTTGGTGCTGTGCTCCTCGGCGTTCAGCGCCCTGACTGTGACTTCGTCGCCCTGCGCCAGGCGGGGCAGACGCCGTTGTTCACCGGAGTCGCCCTCGTCACGGCTCTCCTCATACGCCGCCAGGAACCCCGGGAACGTCACCACGGTGCCGCTGGCCGAGAACGCAGTGGCGATCCCGTCGGCGGTGGTGGCCCCCAGTCGCAGCGTGGTGGTGGCGATCCTGGCGTCGGCCATCTGCGAGGCGACGGTGCGCTTCCAGATCAGGTCGTACAGGGCCAGTTCGTCGGGGTTCAGTTGCGAGGAGACCTGGCCGGGGGTGCGGAACGAGTCACCGGCCGGACGGATCGCCTCGTGCGCCTCCTGGGCGTTCTTGACCTTGCGCTCGTAGGTGCGCCGCCCCCCGGGGAAGACGTGGTCCTCCCCGTACAGCGCCTTGGCTTGCGCCCGGGCGGCCCGGATCGCGGTGTCCGACAGGTGCGTCGAGTCGGTGCGCATGTAGGTGATGAACCCGCGCTCGTACAGCCCCTGCGCCACCCGCATGGTGCGCTGACCGCCCCAGCGCAGCTTGCGCGAGGCCTCCTGCTGCAACGTCGAGGTCATGAACGGCGGCGAGGGCCGGCGGGTGCCCGGCTTCTCCTCCACCGAGTCCACAGTCATCGTGGACTGCGCCAGCCCGGCCACGATCGCCTCAGCGGTCGCCAGATCCAGGTGACGCACGTCGGCCTTGGTCAGTTGGCCGCGGTCATTGAACGAATCGCCGCGCGCGACCCGCGCCCCGTCCACGTGGGTCAGCGTTGCGGTGAAACTGCCTGGGTCGAGCAGAGCCTCGATGTCGGCATAGGTGGCCCGGACGAAGGCCATCCGTTCGCGCTCGCGGTCCACGACCATCCGCAGCGCAACGGACTGCACCCGGCCGGCCGACAGCCGCGGCATGACCTTGCGCCACAGCACCGGGGACACCTCGTACCCGTACAGCCGGTCCAGAATCCGGCGGGTCTCCTGCGCGTCGACCAGATCCAGGTCGAGTTCCCGCGTGTTCTGCACCGCATCCCGGATCGCGTCCCGCGTGATCTCGTTGAACACCATCCGGCGCACCGGGACCTTCGGGCTGAGCACCTTCAACAGGTGCCAGGCGATCGCCTCGCCCTCGCGGTCCTCATCCGTGGCCAGCAGCAGTTCGTCGGCCCCGCGCAGTTTGTCCTTGAGTTCCTTGACCCGCGCCCGCTTGTCCGCGTTGACCACATATATGGGGGCGAAGTCGTTGTCGATGTCCACACCCAGGCGCGCCCACGGCTCGGACTTGTACTTCGCGGGAATGTCCGCCGCCCGGTCCGGCAGGTCGCGGATGTGACCCACGCTGGCCATGACCTCGAAGTCGTCGCCGAGGAAGCCCTGGATCGTCTTCGCCTTCGCGGGCGACTCGACGATCACAAGGCGGCGTGCGGTGCTGTCTGGCATGTTTCCCTTCCCCGGACCCCATGATGCGGGTACGAATGGGCACATTACGACGGCGGGGTCCGGTTGCGCCAGTCAGGATCGCCCGGTTGTGACCTGCGCAAACCCCCTGTGGATGGCGGTGCCGCCGTGTCTGACCCCTGCGGCAGCATCGCCTCATGCACCTTGGAGACAGCACTCATGACCATGTCCGACCGCCCGCATCCGGGCCGGTGCCGACCGGACCGAGCGGACCCACCGCTGGTCTGACGGCCGGCAGGGATACTGGGGAGGTGAAGCCTGTGACCCGCATCGCGGAACTGCTCGACGCCAACGGCCCCATGCTCGGCGGCAACCTGGAGGAGGCCCTGTCCGGGCAGTTCCCGGGATGGGACTACACCGATTTCCCGTCCAAGCCGGTCGACGACGTGCTGGCAGTGCACGACGAGGTGTTCGTGCGGGTCAGCTGGCTGCACGGCCGGGTGTTCACCCACCGGCTGACCGAGGCCGAGGCGGACAGCGATCTGGTGCGGACGCTCCCGGACCTCGACATCGTCCTGAACCTCACCACCCCCGGCGGCGACGACTGGAGACTGACCGACGGCACCGCCGTGCTGACGGTCATCGAGGGGGAGGAACCCGAGGATCTCGAGATCCCGGAGGAGCTGTTCGATGCCGAAATCATGTTCTCGCTGCCCTCCGGCTGGCTGCGCGAGAAGGGGTTCCGGGCTGGGGATCTGCTGGCCCTTCGGTACGGACCGGACGGCTGGAACTGGGAGAAGCCGACCGACCCGGGTTCCCCGGACCAGGTGGTCGAGCGGTTCTGGGAGCTGTCGGCGAACCGTCCGGTCCTGCTCGACGAAGATGTGTGGTCTTTGGTGCGTGAGACCGACGCCTTCCGCGATCCGCTGCCGCCGATCACCGAGATCGTCGACGCAGCCCGGCTCGAGCACACCCCGTCATACGCGGGCCGCCCGGGTGAGAAGTACGTCGAGTACTTCACCGGACGGACGGCCCGCTTGCTGACCCGCGCCTACGGGCTGGATGAGGCCCACGCCCATGCGATTGCCCTGCTCGAGTTCCTCGCCGATGACCTGGCGGAGCCCGGCGCCGTGGCCCACTCCGTGCTGGTGGACAGCGGGCTGCCGCGCGAGGAGGTGATGGCGGCCCTGGGCAGCAACCCGGAGTTCGTCGCCACCTGGTTGGCCAGAATGATGCGCCTGCGGGCGACCGGCTACCTGGCCATCCTGGACTGGCTGGGCGAGCCACCTCGCGCGGCTGCGGCGGTGGTGGCCTGTCTGCGCGGCCTGGCGCTGCAGGAGCAGGGCGAGTTCCGGCGGGCGGAGGCGGAGTTCGAGAAGTCCCGGCGGATCGACCCCGGGTTCCGTCCCGCCATGGGCCCGCTGGCCATGTTCGCCGGTCTGCGCGGTGACGCCCACGGGGCCCTGGAGTTGCACCGTCGTTCCGGCCTCGAGGACACGGACATGTCGCGAATCTGGCAGCGCTACGTCGACACCACCCCCACCGCCCGGCGCAACGACCCCTGCCCGTGCGGATCGGGCCGGAAGTTCAAGCAGTGCCACCTGGGCAAGACACAGGTTCCCCTGACCGATCGCGGCTTCTGGCTGTCGCGGAAGATGTACGAGTTCGCGGGGATGCGCGACCCCTACAAACTGTTGGGCCTGGTCAGTGTTCTGCAGGACACCGGGATGAGCCAGGCCGAGGCCATGGGAAACCCACTGATCTACGACATGGTCCTGTTCGAAGGTGAACTGCTCGACGACTTCATCGAGGAGATCGGCCCGCTGCTGCCGCCCGACGAACTGGACACCGCCGTGGCGTGGCGCAAGTGGCCCCGCTCGCTGTGGGAGGTGCTCGAGGTCGATCCGGGCCGGGGGCTGCACCTGCGGGACGTCCGGACCGGGCACACGATCGAGGTGGTCGAGCGGCAGGGTTCGCAGTCCATGCGTGTTGGGCAGTACTTCGTCACCCGGGTGGCTCCGGTGGGCGACGAGTACCACCTGCACGGGGCGGTGCACCCGGTGAGCCTGGTTCACCGGGAGATGATCCTGCGCGCGCAGGACGACCCAGCCAGGGATCTGGAGTCCTTGTGCGAGCTCTACACCAGCTACCTGCTGCCACCCACGATCGTCAGTGGCAGTGGCGAGCCGCTCACGGCGTGCACCGCCCTGCTGGACCCGCGTGGCGACGTGACGGTCCTCGACGATGTGTTGGAGCTGGCCGACGGGGACTGGTTGGATCTGGAGGGCGAGACGATCCGGGCCTTGGTGCGTCGCGAGGGTGAGCACCTGCGGGTCGAGGCCATGACCACAACCCGCTTCGCGCAGTGCCTGGCCACGATCCGCAACGCACTTCCCGATGCCGTGGTGCTCGAGCGCTCCGAGGAGCCGGTCGAAGTGCCCGCCCGCGGATCGTCGCTGCGGGGAGTTGTCCCGCAGCCGCAGTCCCTCCCGGAACTGTCCGGCGAGGAGACCGAAGCGCTCGCCGAGTTCGTCCGCCGCCACGAGGATCGCTGGCTGGACGACTCGATCCCGGCCCTGTCCGGCGCGACGCCACGACAGGCTGCCGCGGACCCGACCCGCCGCGACGACCTG
>DAOMFH010000078.1:6381-8144 GCA_035429705.1 Actinomycetota bacterium | reverse complement strand
GTCGGCGTCGTGCATGTTGCCGACGTCGCGGCTGCGATCGGTGGTCACACCGAAGGACTGCTCGTAGCTCTGGGACAGCCCGTAGCGCCGCCGGATGAGGTCGATGGTGGCGTCGTTCGCCCCTCCGCTGGAGACGATCGGCCGGAAGTACCCGACCTTGGATGTATGCCGGCTGAAGGCTTCCATGAGTCCCAGCGAGATCATGGACTTCCCGCTGGCCGGTTCCATCGACATCACATAAACGGCTTTGGCCACGTCTTGAGCCTATGAAGGCTCTCGGGGCTATGCAGGTCGGGGTGGATGGCCGGGGTGGTGCGGCGTTCAGTTCACCTTCGCGGCTGCCGCGGACACGGCCGTGGACAAGGTCTCCCGAGGAATGTTCAGCCGATCGGTGAGTCGAACCGCCATGTCCCCGTAATTGGCTATCGCCAGCAGGGTGTGGCCGCTGATCTGGGTCGGCGCCCGATCGACCGGCTCCAGCAGGCGCAGGATGAGGGCCTCGGCGTCGGGATCCTCGCCGTCGTTGCCCAGTCGCAGGGTCTCCCGCACGACACGAGCAGCATCGGCCTCGTCCTGGGTGACGGACAGGGCCAGCAGGGCCACCGCGTTTGCCAGGCCGATGGCGCAGTTGAGCAGTTGGCTGGGGTCGGGCGGCTCGGAGAGAGCGTCCTTGAGCGCCGCGGTGACCGGATTCGCGACGGGCTGGCCGATGTAGGACCCCACGACCGTGCCGACCTCCCGGTAGGTGGCGATATCGAGCCGGTCGTTGGTGGGGACGGCGATGACCTCGAAGTTGCCCACGATGCCAGCCTATGGGTGGTCCTCACCCGGCCAGCACGGGCGCGGACCACACCAAGTCGTCGTCGCGGAATGCGCACACGAGGTAGGCCTGGCCCCGCCGGAAACCCGTGAGTTGCAGGGCGGTGCGGGGCCCTGACGGCTGAACGGTCATGCGGTGCTGGACCTGGCCACGCGTGTCGAGCACCATCAGGCGCAACTCGGCATCCACCGCCGCGGTCGTCACGGAGAACCGCAGCCGGCCCGAGGAGCCGGTCATCCCGACCGGCTCAATCCGGTGTTCCACTCGCATGGGGATAAGACGCATGCGACGTTCTGCCGGTTCCCGGGCGCGGCGGCCGCGGCGTCAATCCGGAGGTCCGCCTGTCATGCCGGCCGGGACCGTGGCAGGCTGACGGTAGCGACAGGCCGAGGAGGGTGCAGATGCGTCGGGTGGTTGCGATCGGATTGGCCGTGGGTTCAGTTGCGGCCGGCGTCTTGTGGAGCCGCCGCCGCGAGAACGAGCGGCGCGCGCAATGGGTGCGTCAGGCGGGCCTGGTCGCCGATGAGATGGCCGAGGGGGTCAGCCGTACCGCGGCTACGGCGGCGGTCAAGGTGGCTGACGCCGCGCAGAAGGCGGCCGGCGGAGTGTCCACGGTGGCCGAGGCCACCGCCGATGCGGCCGCGCAGGCCGGGGTCAAGGCTGAGGCTGCCGCCCGCAAGGCCGGCCGGGTCGTCGACAAGGCCGCCCACTCCACCGCCGATGCGGCCGCCGAGGTCGCAGATCAGGCCGAACGGGCGGCCGGTGCAGCTGGCGTCGCTGCGGACAAGGCCGCCCATTCCACCTCCGATGCCGCCTTCGACGCCGCGGAGAAGGTGCACGAGGTCACCGATGAGGCGGCGCTGGAACTGGAGGCCGAACGGGCTCGTGCCGATGCGGGCGTCGCTCAGGCCGACCCTGCCTCTGCGGAGCCGGTTCCCGCCGA
>DAOMFH010000078.1:0-6281 GCA_035429705.1 Actinomycetota bacterium | reverse complement strand
CCGTGGCCAAGTCGACTGCTCCCAAGGCCCCCGCGGCCAAGCGGGCGCCCGCGCGCAAGCCGCGCAAGGCGGCGGCCAAGTCCGGCGACGACCAGTCGGTGGCCTGATCCACCGGATCGCGGTCGTCGGCCCGGAGTCGAGTGGGAAGACCACGCTCGTCGAGCACCTCGCCTCCTGGCTGCGGGACCGGGGCATACCTGTGGCCGTCGTACCCGAGCAGGGGCGGTTGCTGGCCGAACGACTCCCCGCCGGTCACAAATGGTCCTACCGGGAGGAACTGGCGACTTCGCGCATGCACCGGGGGGCCGAAGCCGCCGCGGAGGTGGTGCTGGCGGCTACCCACCCACGGGGAATCGTGCTCACCGACGGCAGCGCCGCCACCCCGCTCGTGTGGCACCTGTGTGCCGTGCACAGCAGGCCGCACTACGACGCGGGCCCGCCGGGGGCCACTGAGGAGTTGCGGACGGCGGTGCAGGCGAGCACGTACGACCTCGTGCTGGTCACTGCGCCCGATCTCGCATGGGTGGCCGACGGCGTGCGCGACGATCCGGATGGGCGGGAGGCCGCCTTCGCGGAGTACCGGCGACTGTACCCGCGGGCGGTGGTGGTGTCGGGAACTGAGCGTGAACTGATCGCTGAACGGGTTGTTCACGGGCTGATCGGTGGCAGCATAGGCGTGTGGCAGCCGTAGATTCGATCCGCCCGCCGTACCAGGAGATGGATGGCGAGCAAGCGGACGCGCAGGCGGTCGGCGCCCTGAAAACGGTGCTGGACGGGTTGGGGGAGGAAGGGCTGGCCGAGCGGGGCCGGCTGGTCGACGCATACTTCAACCGGCAGGGGATCACCTTCAACCTGGCCGGCCGGGAGCGACCGCTGCCGCTGGACCTGGTCCCGCGGCTGCTCAGCGCTGCTGAGTGGCGGGTCATCGAGCAGGGCGTCGCGCAGCGCATCAAGGCGCTGGAGATGTTCCTGGCGGACATCTACGGGCCCGGGCTGGTGCTGGAGGACGGCGTCGTGCCGCGCCGGCTGGTGACCAGTTCAGCCCACTTCCATCGGGAGGCGTGGGGAATCGAGCCGCCCAACGGCGTGCGCATCCACGTCGCGGGGATCGACCTGATCCGGGACGAGGAGGGGGTGTTCGCAGTTCTGGAGGACAACCTGCGCTGCCCGTCCGGGGTTTCCTACGTCCTGGAGAACCGGCGGGCGCTGGCACACGTGCTGCCGGAACTGTTCACCGACCAGTTGGTGCAACCGGTGGCCGAGTACCCGGAGAGGTTGCTGGATGCGTTGCTCGCGGCCGCGCCGGCGGGGGTGGCCGACCCGCAGGTCGCCGTGCTCACCCCGGGGGTGCACAACTCCGCGCACTTCGAGCACGCGTTCCTCGCCCGCCGGATGGGCGTGGAGTTGGTGGAGGGCCGCGATCTGTATTGCCGGGACGACCAGGTGTGGATGCGCACCGTCAGGGGCCCCGCCCCGGTGCACGTCCTGTATCGGCGGATCGACGACGACTATCTCGATCCGGTCCACTTCCGGCCCGAGTCGGTGCTGGGGGTGCCCGGTCTGCTCAGTGCGGCACGGGCCGGCCGGGTGACCGTGGCCAATGCCGTCGGCAACGGGGTCGCCGATGACAAGGCCGTCTACCCATACGTGCCCGACCTCATCGAGTACTACCTGGGCGAGCAGGCGATCCTGCCGAACATCGACACGTACGATCTGCAGGATGCCGATCAGCGGCGATTCGTATTGGAACGACTCGACCGGATGGTGCTCAAACCGGTGGACGGGTCCGGCGGATACGGGCTGGTGGTCGGCGATCAGGCCACCGATGCGCAACTGGACCAGTTGGCCCGCCGGGTCGAGGCAGATCCGCGCAGTTGGATAGCCCAGCGAATCGTCCGGCTGTCCACCTGCCCCACGGTGGTCGACGGCGGTGAGTTGGCTGCCCGGCACGTGGACCTGCGGCCGTTCGCGGTCAATGACGGGGACAACGTCTTCGTGCTGCCCGGCGGACTCACTCGAGTGGCCCTACCGGAGGGGTCGCTGGTCGTCAACAGCAGTCAGGGCGGTGGATCCAAAGACACCTGGGTGGTCGCCGAACCGGACGAATCGCCGCCGTACCGACCCCCCGACCGTCCCACACCCAGACTCACCCGTGTCCTGGCGGCCGTCCCGGCCAGGATCCACTCCCCGGCCGGCCACGACGAGCGGATGCGCCAGCAGGAGAACCAGCAGCAGCAGGCGGGGGGTGAGTGCCCATGTTGAGTCGGCTGGCCGAGTCCTACTTCTGGATCGGCCGATACCTCGAGCGGGCCGAAGCCACCTCCCGGTTGTTGGCCGAGCACCACCAGTTGATGGTGGAGGAGCGGACGGTGCCCGAGGAACTGGCGGCAGCCGTGCTGCTGGATGCGTTGTCGCTGCCGCCCAGCGCGGCGACCAGTGCGGCCGACCTGGTCACCTCGGTGGTCGGCAACGCATCCGATCCGGCCACGATCTCCGGGTCGATCACAATGGCCCGGGAGAACGCGCGGGCGGTGCGGGAGTCGTTGTCCGCGGATGTCTTCGAGGCGCTGAATGCAGCTCATCTGGCCGGCATCCGCGGGCCGATCGTAGCGACCAGTCCGGCGTACGCCCTGTACCGTGTGGTGGAGCGGCTGGCCGTGGTGGTCGGCCAGATCGACTGGACCGTCCCCCGGGACCTGGGCTACTTGTTCCTGTCGTTCGGCCGGTCCCTGGAGCGCCTGGACATGATGTCACGCGTGCTGGCCGTGCGGCACGATCAGTTGTGGCCGGAAGGAGGCCCGGTCGCCACCCTGCGCGCGGCTGCCGGTCTCAACGCATTTCTGCGCACCCAGCACCCGATGACCGGTGATGAGGCCCGCAGGTTCCTGTTGCTCGACGAGGATCACCCCAGGTCGATGCGGGTTTGTGCCGCCAACGCCGAGGACGCAGTCCGCGGTCTGGCTGCTCGCGGCGCCAGTGACGGCGGGGATCTTCTGCGGGAGGTCGGCCTGCTGCGCTCACAATTGGAGTACGCGGTCGATCCCGCCCCGGATGAGGTGGACCTGCTGGCCGAACTCGTCCAGCAGTCGACGGCGCGAGCCTCGGACCTCGTCGCCGCGGCGTTCTTCCGCCCCAGTGGCACGATCGTGTGGAGCAACTGATGCCCGGCCGTCGGTTGCGTATCCAGCACCGCACCGGGTACCGCTACGCCTCGTCGGTGGTCTCGTCGTTCAACGAGGTCCGGATGACGCCGCTGGACAGCGACGGCCAGGCGCTCATCGCACACGAACTGCGGGTGGAGCCGCGAGCCGCGGTCCTCGTGTACACCGATTACTGGGGTGCGCGGGTGGAGTCCTTCGACACCCACGAGCCGCACGATGTCCTCGAAGTCGTCGCGACCAGCACGGTGGACACCGCTGCCGGCCGGCGGCAGGCAGCGGGCGCCACCTGGGCGGAACTGGCCGACGAGAAGGTGCTGGACCGCTGGTGCGAGTACCTGACCGTCAGCTCCTACGTCGACGATTCCCGCCATGACGACAACCGGGCCGACCTGGTCCGGCAGCTACGTGCGCAACCGTCACCGGCCGCTGCCGTCCGGCTGTGCGACGAGATGGTGCGTGATCGGCTTTCGTACGCGGCCGGATCGACGACCGTCTCCACCACCGCCGGGGAGGCATGGGAGGCGGGCAGCGGCGTGTGCCAGGACTTCACCCACGCCATGTTGTCGCTGCTGCGCGCAGCAGGACTCCCAGCGCGCTATGTCTCCGGCTACCTGCATGTGGAGCAGGCAATGATCGGACAGACAGTCCGCGGGGAGTCGCATGCCTGGGTGGAGGTGTGGAACGGTGGCTGGGAGGGGCTGGATCCCACCAACAACCGCACGGTGGGCGCCGCGCACGTGCTGGTCGCCCGTGGCCGCGACTACGCGGATGTCCCGCCCTTGAAGGGCATCTATGCCGGCGGGGCGAGTCAGGGTCTCGGCGTCGATGTCGAGATCACGCAACTGCAGTGATGGCTACTGTGGGCTGCAGGCGGCTTGCCGTCGTGTGCGTCGCTCTGCTCGCCGGGTCGGTGTGTGCCACACCTGCCGCCGCGGATCCGGTCCCCCTGGCGGATTCCCTGGTGGCGATCGGCAACGCGTGCCGGGCGAGCCGGGCAGCGCTGCTGGGAACTGGCGGGACTGTATCGACCGGTGCTGAACGGACGGTGGTGTCGCCCGCTGGATTCCTGCAGCAGCGGCCGGCGTTCAACCGGGTGGTGGTGGCGGGCACGGGTACCTACGGCATGGTGGCCGACGACGGCCTGGGTCGTCTCCAGCTTCGCCGGGCGTGGCGCTACCTGCACCGGCCGACGACGCAGTGGTGGTTCGACGCCGGCCGGTTCTGGTCGCCCGCTCGGGGCTGGGCGGCCACCTTCGAGCAGTCCCGGGATGCGGTGGTGACCGTCGATGAAACGTGTGGCCAGTCGCTGGGCGCAGCTGTCGAGCCGGTGGATCATTCCGGGGACGCCTGGCAGTTCACCATCCCCGGGCAGGCGGGCGTGACCGTGGTGACCGATGGGCAGGGCCGGCTGGCCGCCTGGGCGGACACTCGCTACGAGTACGGCACGCCGGCAGTCACAGCACCGTCCGCAGCGGTCTCCCATCTCGCCTGGCTGAAGGCCGCTCAGGCGGCAGCGTTGAACGCCGACCTGCGGGCGATGACCCGGGAGGTGGCCCGGCAGGTGAATGCGAGCGTCCCCAGCGTGGCCGCCATCGATGCGGCCGCACGCGCCACGAACCCGGCCGACCGGGTGGTTCTGGTTCGGGTGCGGCAGTTGCGCCGGGGGGTGCTGTTCCACGCCCGCAACCCGTACACGAGGACCTATCACGCCTGGCGCGTCTACCTGAAGAGAGGTGAGGCGGTCGCCCGGCGCGTTGCCCCCTGAGCGCGATACCGCACACTGGAAGCGTGCGTCATGTAGGGATTCCGCTTCTTGTCGGCTCAGTTCTGATCGGGGTGACCGCCCCGGCGATGGGCCTGCCCACGCCCGGTCCCACACCGACCGCCAGCACGTCGCCGACCAGCAGCCCAGCGCCGACTACCAGTCCGTCGCCCACCCCGACGCGGCCGCGTAAGCCGCCGGTGAAACCTCCCGCCAGGTCCATCGAACGGGTGCGGGTCACGATCAGCCCCGCATCGGGCGAGGTGGGTGTCGGGCAGTTGATCACCGCGACGTTCTCAGCCCCAGTGCGGTTCCGGGCCAAGGCGGAGGCTGCGATGCAGGTCAGCTCACCCGACCCGCTGCCGCCGGGATCCTGGGCCTGGCTCAACAGCACCACCGCCGTGTACCGGCCCAAGGACTTCTGGCCGGGCAAGACCCGCATCGACGTGGTGCTGAGCCTGCGCAAGGTGCCGCTGAACGGCGACGCGAGCACGCAGTGGGTGGGCGGCAGAACCACATCTCGCACCGACTCCTTCCGCACGGCGCGCTCCTTCATCGCCCGGATCGATGGCAACACCCACCAGATGAAGGTCTTCCGCAACGGCCGACTGGTGAAGGTCTTCGGGGTGAGTCTGGGTAAGCCCGGCTTCGCCACCCGCTCTGGCGTGAAGATCATCACTGGTGAGAAGTACCGCTGGACCCGCATGACCAGCGATCAACTGGGTCTGACCAACGAGTACTACGACCTGAACGTCCCGTACGCGGTGCGGATCACGCCATCCGGGGAGTTCATCCACGGTGCGCCCTGGGCCGCATCGCGGATCGGGTTGTGGAACGGCTCACACGGTTGCACCAACCTCAACGTCGGCCCGGCCAAGTGGTTCTTCAACCACGTGCGGCCCGGCGACGTGACCGTAACGACCAACACCGGCCGCCGGATGGAGACCTGGAACGGCACCCCCGGCTCGTACTGGAACTACTCGTGGGCGGACTGGAAGGCGATGTCCGGACTCGCCCGGAACTAGGCCTCCGGAACCTGAGCGGGCCGGTCACTGCCCGGGCCGCCCGCCCGCGACTGTTGAGTTGTTGGGGGTTTGATGGAGGTGGAACCACCAACCGTGCACCAATCGCGAACCAGTGGACAACCGCGCATCACTCGCGGCGCCGCGGCGTGGGGCGTGCCCGCGCCTGGCGTGTGTCGCGCGGGGTCGCACCGTTGCGGGCACCGACCGGCCGGCACCACGCCCCCCGGCACCACGCCCCCCGGCGAAACTGCCCCCCGAAATCCCGAAGCGCCGGTCAACCGGAGTGGGCGACCTGCTCCGACAGTTCCACAATCGTGTCGGCCAGGATCGGCG
>DAOMFH010000077.1:0-8162 GCA_035429705.1 Actinomycetota bacterium | reverse complement strand
CCACACCGCCAGCCCCGTTTCGCACAGAGCAGCATCAATCAGCGATTCCCTAGCGCCGGCCCGATTGCTCCGGGCCCGGGCAGTGACCACTGCGGTTCACCCAGGCCCGGTCGGCACCCGCCCGAAAGCGTCTTCCCAGCAAGGTGGGGCAGAAGCCGACTGCGCGGTCAGGGCAGGCGCTCAAGCAGGTCCGGCAGCTCCCAGCGGCGGCCCGTGTAGAAGGGGGTCTCCTCGCGCACATGCAGCCGGGCCTGTGAGCCACGCAGGTGACGCATCAGGTCCACGATGCGGTGCAGCTCGTCGGCCTCGAAAGCGAGCAGCCACTCGTAATCCGACAACGCGAAACTGGGTACGGTGTTCGCCCGCACGTCCGGGTAGCCCCGGGCCATAGCACCGTGCTCGGCCAACAACTGTCGTCGCTGCTCATCGGGCAGCAGGTACCACTCGTAACTGCGCACGAACGGGTAGACGCAGACGAAGTCACGGGCTCGTTCGTCGGCCATGAACGCCGGGACGTGGGACTTGTTGAACTCGGCCGGACGGTGCAGCGCCTGGACCGACCACACCGGACGCAGGCTGCGACCCAGTCCTGTTGCGCGCAGGCTGTGGTACGCGGACTGCAGCACCTCGCTGGAGTCGCCGTGCCACCACACCATCAGGTCAGCGTCCGCTCGCAGGCCGCCGACGTCGTACCACCCACGGGTCACCAGATCACCGGGCACATGTGACAGGGCCGTTTCCACCTCCTCGGCGAGACCGGCGCGCAGCCCGCCGAGCGGCCCGGTTGCCGCGAACACCGAGATCTGCAGGTAGCGGATCGTCTCGTTGATGCGGCGGGTGGCCGCCGCCTTGGTCTCAGCCATGATCCCACTCCATCCGTTCAGCGAGTTCCTGCAGGACGGTGCTCACCGCTGCCTGCGCCGAGCCGATGCAGGCCGCGATCCCCACCCCCTCGTACGCCGCCCCGCACACGGTCAGGCCCGGCGTGGTGCTGAGTTCTTCGCGGATGTCCGCCACCCGGGCCCGGTGGCCCACCGCGTACTGCGGGAGACCGGGCTGCCAACGGGTCACGGCTTCCACCAGCGGACGCCTGGGCAGTCCGGTCAGGGCGGCGAGGTCGTCCGCGGCGAGTCGGATCAACTCGTCGTCGGAGGACTCGGCCACGACCGGGTCGCCGGCCCGGCCCAGGGATGCGCGCACGATGAACAGGCCGTCCTCGTCTGAACTGCGGGCCTGCCGGGCCACCCAGTCCCACTTGGCGCTGGAGTAGGTGACGCCCTTGACCGCGTACCCCTCCACCGGAGGTACCAGGAAGCCGCTGCCGCGCAGATGCCGAGCGGCGGCGGTGGGGTAGCCGAGGGTGACAATCGCCACGTCGGCGTATTCGACCTCGGCCAACTCCTGGGCGGCCGCGCTGTTGACCTCCTGGAGAAGTCGTCCGGTCACGGGCGCGGGCGTGGCGAACATGACGGCATCGGCGGTGTGCGTCACATAGCGACCCCGGCCATCGCCGGTGACCACGTCCCAGCGTGCCGCCCGCGACCGCACCTGCTGCACGACCGCCGACGTGTGCAACTTCACCCCGTGGGCACGCAGGGCCGTCACCAGCGCCTGCGGAAGCCGGCCGACGCCGCCCTCGAGCCCCACGAAGACCGGTCCGCGCCGGGGCCCGGTCGTCTTGAGCCCGTCGGAGAGAACAGAACTTGCCGACGCGATGGCTGAGCGGCGGGTTGTCGCCGCACGGTACAGCGAGGGCACCGTCATCTGCAGGCTCAGATCCTCGGCCCGGCCGGCGTAGACACCGCCGAGCATCGGTTCCACCAGTCGATCAGTCAGTTCCCGGCCGAGGCGGGTGGCCACATAGTCACCGACGGAGACGTCACCGTGCATGACCGTTCGCGGCAGCAGGTGATCCAGCGGGATGCGCAGCAACCCCGGCAAGGAGACCACACCGCTGGCCGCCAGACTCCGCAGATCCGTGGGCACCCCGGTCAGCAGTCCTTTGGGGACCGGGCGCATCCGGCCACGGCTGTAGATGGCGGCCTGCGTGGTGACCGCGGGCACCGGCACGAGTCCGAGATCCTTGCACAGGTTCACCGCTTCGGGCCGGGTGGCCAGCAGCGCCTCGGCACCGCAGTCGAGCTCCACCCCCGCGAAGTCGTGCAGGGCGACTTTCCCGCCGAACCTCTCCCCCGCCTCCAGGACGGTGACGGTGGCTCGTGGGCCGTGGGGACCCTGCATCAGATACCAGGCCGCGGCCAGCCCGGTGATCCCGCCACCCACCACGACGACGTGCGGAAGCTGCTGGTCCATCACGACACCCCCTCGAACGGTTGCCCGTACAGCTCGACTGCCCGGACGGCCGCGGACACGTTGTCCGCCGGGGTGTCCGGAAGAACCCCGTGACCCAGGTTGAAGACGTGTCCAGGCAGGCCCCGGCCGGCGGCGAGCACCCGCTGCACCTCGGTGGCGATGGTCTCCTGGTCGGTCAGCAGCACGGCCGGGTCGAGGTTGCCCTGCAACGGCATGCTCGCCCGGACCGCTGCGGGGACCTCCAACAGGTCGACCCGGAAGTCGACACCCAGCACGTCACATCCCGCACCAGCCATGTCGGCGGCCAGGTGGCTGGCACCGACCGCGAAGTGCACCCGGGGTACCCCCAGATCCGCCACACGTTCGAAGACCGATCGGGTGTGCGGCAGGACGTGCTCGGTGTACAGGCGGCGTGACAGCGCCCCGGCCCAGGAGTCGAACAGTTGCACCGCACTTGCCCCGGCCTCGACCTGAACCCGCAGAAAGGTCGCGGCGATGTCCGCCAGCCGGCCCAGGAGGTCCGCAAAGAGCCCGGGTTCGCGAATCATCATCGCCTTGGTGCGGGGCAGGTCGCGGGAGGGGCCGCCCTCGATGAGGTAGGAGGCCACTGTGAAGGGGGCGCCGGCGAACCCGATCAGAGGGGTCGGCCCGAGTGCGGCCACCGCGCCGCGCACACCCTGTGCCACAACTGCGAACATCCCCGTCTCCGCGACGGGCAGCCGTTGCAGGTCGGCTGCGCTGGTGAACGGCTGCGCCACGACCGGACCCACGCCGGCAACGATCTCGACATCCACCCCGGCGCACCTGACGGGAACCACGATGTCGGAGAACAGGATCGCCGCATCCACACCGTGACGTCGCACCGGCTGCAGCGTGATCTCGGCAACCAGGTCGGGGTTCAGACACGCGTCCAGCATCGGTATGCCGGCGCGCACCCGGCGATACTCGGGCAGGGAGCGGCCGGCCTGCCGCATGAACCACACGGGCGGGCGGTCCACCGACTCGCCGCGCATGGCCCTGACCAGCCGGCTGTGGGACGTGCCGTGGGTCCACCACGGATGATCGGTTGCCAGGCTCACCCTTCGATCGTGGCATGCTCACGCCACGATCGCGGCGACCCCTCCCAGGGCGAGCCCGACTCCCAGATACTGGATCGGCTCGAGCCGCTCGTGCAGGAACCGCCAGGCCAGCAGGACGGTGACCACCGGATACAGCGATCCGAGCACCGAGACGAGCGCGAGCATGCCGGCGGTCGAGGCGATCCCGAACAGGAGGTTGGCCGAGACGTCCAGCAGGCCAACCGCTGCCAGAACACCGAGGTCTCGTCGGCGGGACAGGTGCACCCGGCGCCCCCGCGCCAGCGCCACCAGCGCGATGGCCGACATGATGAGCACCGTGGAGACCCGCATGCCGGTCATCGTCATCACCGCCGAGGTCTTCGACCCGAAGGCGATGCCGATCAGGCAGACCCCGAACAACACGGTGGCGCACAGAGCCAGCACCACGGACCGGGCCCCGGTCTCGCCGGAGAGTTCGGGGCCGCTGGCGAGGACCACACCGACCAGCGCGGCGAGCAGCCCCGCATACTGCAGCGTCGTGGGCGTGTCCCCGGTGAACAGCCCGAGCACGATCGGGCCGAGTGAACCCAGCGAGGTGATCGGGGAGACCACCCCCACGGATCCGGAGGCCATGGCAGCGTAGAACAGTCCGATCCCGGTGAAGCCGGAGACGCTGGCCAGCACCGCCCAGGGTAGGTAGTCCGTCGAGGTGCCCCAGGCTGCCGTCGCCGTCGCGATGACCAGCATCAGGGCCAGGCCGAAGACCTGCGAGGCCAGGACGACGAAGAACACCGGGTACTTTCTCGACGCCTGTCCGCCCAGGAAGTCCGACGAACCCCACGACACACTGCTGAGCAGGGCCAGCAGGGTCGCCATGTCTGAACACGCTATCGAGGGCACCGGCCGGGGTGGCACCGCGACCTTCCGATTGCGGGCCAGTCACAGTCCCCGCCCAACATGCGTGGGTGTTACCTGGGATGTCCCGGCCGACCCCTGGCCCCGGTCATCGTCGGACGAGTTCCGGCGACCCGAGCACGCCGGAGAAACCGGGCCGGAACACATCTGTGATCGCGCCGTGGAGCGGCCGGTTGCGATCTAGAGTGGGCCGGGTGACGGACACCGCGGACGACTTCGCGCGGGCGGTCGCGACGCTGATCGAACACCACGTCCGGCCCGACATCATCGTGTCCGAGGCGCCAGCACCCGGTCGGCTGGCTCCACACGCCTACGCAGTGACCGCGGAGGTGGGCGTGGATCCGGAGATCGGATCGGGCCGGTTCGTCGTCCTGCACGATCCCTCCACCCCCGCCGCCTGGGGGTCGGACACCCGGATAGTCATCTATGTTGAGGCCGACATCGATCCGGAGATGGCGCAGGACCAGTTGCTCACCGAGATCGGCTGGGCCTGGCTGCAAGACTGCCTCGCGGGACTGTCGGCACCGGTCAGCGCACTGGGAGGCACGGTGACCGCCGTACGGTCCACGTCCTTCGAGTCCTTGTCGGCGCGGGGCCATGAGACCAGCATCCAGATACGCGCCTCGTGGTCGGGCAGCGGTCTGCCCGATCTGTCCGAACACTATGCGGCTTGGATAGCGTTACTCGAACTGTGCGCCGGGCTGCCCCCGTATCATCCCGATGTCACCCGGATCGGTGACATTCTCTGAAGTCGGCGTACCCGCTCAAGGATCCCCGGCCTTCGGTCGATGGACACGGTACGAGTCGGCGGGAGGTAGGCATGAGTCCAGCGGTGGTGCTGCCGTCCGTCGCCCTCCGGGATTCGGCGGCCCGAACGGCCCTGTCCAGCGTGATCGTCTGCGCGGATCCAGAACGCGCAGATGCCCTGTCGGCAACCCTGGCCTCGCTCGGATCCGGACCGCGGACCATCACCAGCGCTGCACAGTTGCGGGACTACGCGGGCCGGCACGGTTCCCCGGACGTGTGCGTCATCGTCACGCCCTTGCCCGACGGGCCGGTGCTGCCACTGCTGCGCATGCTGCGCAGTCGTGGCTGGCAGCGGTTGGTGGTGCTCAGCAGAAGGGCTGACGCCCGGTCCGTGCACGCCGCGCACAGCAGCGGGGTGCGCAGCGTCCTCGTGAGACCCGCGCAGCAGACCCGCCCGATCCGAACACGGCCGGGCGATCCCGCGAAGCTCAGCGACCGCGAACTCGAGGTCCTGCGCATGGTGGCCGGCGGCCAAACGAATCGCCAGGTCGGGGACCGACTCGGGCTGTCCGCCCTCACCGTGAAGTCGCACCTGGCACGCATCGCCCGCAAGCTCGGATCCGGCGACCGCGCGCACATGGTTGCGACCGCGATCCGCTGCGGTTACATCCACTGACGAAGCACTGACCGGTTTCTGCGGACATTCCAGGCATCGGCCCCGTAGGTTACTCGCGTGACCGAACAACTGCGGCTGACCGCCCCACTGCCCGCGGTGGTCCAGTCGGTTTCGTCGCTGACGGCCGCCGTCCAGGAACTCATGGCCGGCTCCGGGCCCCTCGGAGTGGACGCCGAACGAGCGGGCAGCTACCGCTACTCGCAGCGGGCCTATCTCGTCCAGATCTACCGGCGGGGAGCACCGGTCCTCCTGCTCGACCCCCTGGGGGTCGACGACCTCTCAGCGCTCGCCGAGGTTCTGGGCGGAGATCTGTGGGTCATGCAAGCCGCGCACAACGACCTCGAATGCCTGGCTGAACTGGGTCTGCGACCCGGTGCACTTTTCGACACCGAGATCGCAGCGCAGTTGCTGGGGCTGGAGAGGGTGGGACTGGGCTCACTTGTCGAGACTCAGTTGGGCTACGCGATGCGAAAGTCGCACGGCCAGGCGGACTGGTCCCGGCGTCCCCTGCGGCGCAGTTGGCTGGAGTACGCCGCCCTCGACGTCACGGTCTTGCCAGACCTGCAGGACGCATTGGCCGAGCACCTCAGCGATACCGGTAAGACCGGCTGGGCCGAGCAGGAGTTCGCTCATCAGTTGCGTGAGCGACCAGTGCCCGATCCCACTCAGCGGTGGCGCAGGACGGGTGGAGCGGGCAAGCTGCGCACCGATGTGCAGCGTGGGGCACTGCGGCAGTTGTGGACACTGCGCGACGAGTTGGCCCGGGCCCGTGATGTGGCCTGGCACAGGATCGTGCGCGATCAGGTCCTGGTCGAGATGGCCCGGCGATTGCCCGCCAACACCGACGAACTCGCCGGCATCCCCGGGGTTCCCCGTCCCGTTGTGCGCAACGGACAGCAGTGGGTCGCAGCGGTGGGGCGAGGCTCCCAGCACCCCGAACCACCAGCCGAACGCCCAGACGGACCCCCGGCACGGAGTCTGCGGGCCTGGGAGCAGCGCGATCCGGCCGCCGCCGCCCGCTGGGTCGACCTGCGCTCGCGGCTGGCCGAACGCGCCGAGGAACTCCAGGTGTGGACCCAGATCCTGCTCGCCCCGGACATCGTCGCGATGCTGGCCTGGGAGCCCCCGGCCGATCCGGTGGCCCGCATGCGGGAACTCGGCGCCCGGCCCTGGCAGATCGAGAACACCCACGACCTGCTGCAGTGACCCGGACCCCCCGGATCGCGTTTGCTACTGACCAGTAACATAGGGACAAATCAGCAAACGTCAGGCTCTGGAGGTCCGCATGCCACAGGCAGGTCGCAACGTCGTCTTCGTCGACGGGGTCCGCACCCCGTTCGGCAAGGCCGGGCCGAAGGGTCTGTACGCGCAAACCCGCGCCGATGACCTGGTCGTACGGGTGCTGCGCGAACTCATGCGCCGCAACCCGAGCCTCCCCGCGGAGCGCATCGACGAGGTGGCCGTGGCCGCCACCACCCAGATCGGCGATCAGGGCCTGACCATCGGGCGCAGCGCCGCCATGCTGGCTGGACTGCCCAAGTCGGTTCCCGGCTACTCCGTCGACCGGATGTGCGCGGGCGCCATGACCGCAGCGACCACCGTGGCCTCAGGCATCGGCGTGGGCGCCTACGACGTGGCGCTGGCAGCCGGGGTGGAGCACATGGGCCGCCACCCGATGGGCGAGGGTGTCGACCCGAATCCCCGCTTCCTCGCCGAGAAGATCGTCGACCCGGAGGCCCTGCTGATGGGCAAGACCGCCGAGAACCTGCACGACCGCTTCCCGCAGTTGACCAAGGAGCGGGCCGACGCCTATGCCGTGGCCTCCCAGGAGAAGACTGCCAAGGCCTATGCCGCGGGGAAGATCCAGCCCGACCTGGTGCCCATGGCGATCCGCTCCGCCGAGCAGGGCTGGGGCCTGGCCACCGTGGATGAACCGCCGCGGCCCGGCACCACGATGGAATCGTTGGCCGGACTGAAAACCCCGTTCCGGCCGCACGGGCGAGTCACCGCCGGCAATGCCGCCGGGCTCAACGACGGCGCGACCGGGGCCATCCTGGCCGCCGAGGAGGTCGCCGACGAACTGGGCCTGAACAAGAAGATGCGACTGGTGTCCTACGCCTTCGCCGGCGTCGAACCGGAGGTCATGGGCTACGGACCGGTGCCCAGCACCGAGAAGGCACTGGCCAAGGCCGGTCTGAGCATCGACGACATCGGCCTGTTCGAGGTCAACGAGGCCTTCGCCGTGCAGGTGCTGAGCCTGCTGGACCACTACGGCATCCCCGATGACGACCCCCGGGTGAACCCGATGGGCGGGGCGATCGCGGTGGGCCACCCACTCGCCTCCAGCGGCATCCGCCTGATGACCTACCTGGCCCGCGACTTCGTCGACCACCCCGAAGTCCGCTACGGCATCACGACCATGTGCATCGGCCTCGGGATGGGCGGCACGGTCA
>DAOMFH010000076.1:0-8165 GCA_035429705.1 Actinomycetota bacterium | reverse complement strand
GTGTGCCACATCTGCAGGCACTGGTCGGCGCTGAGCGGCCGGGCGAACAGGAAGCCCTGGGCCATGTGCACGCCCTCGGCGAGCAACACCTCCGCCTGGCGCGGGGTCTCGACGCCCTCGGCCAGCACCTCGAGGCCCAGTGCCCGGGCCAGGGCGACGATCGACCGGACGATCTCCAGAGACGGTGCGGATTCGCCCAACCCTGCGACGAAGACCTGGTCGATCTTGAGTTGCTGGTTGGGCAGGTCCACGAGCCGGGACAGTGAGGAGAAGCCGGTCCCGAAGTCGTCGATGGCGATGCTCACCCCCAGGGCGCGGATCCGGTCGAGTTCGCGCTGGGCGTCCTCGTCCATGGTCGCGCCCTCGGTGACCTCCACGACCAGCCGATCGGGTGACAACTGGTGGCGGAACAGGACGCTGGAGAGCAGACCGGCGAAGTCGTCACCCAGTTGCGCGGTGTCCACGTTCACCGCCACCACCGGGTCGCAACTGCTCTGCCAGTCGGCCACGGTCGCGCACGCCTGCTCCAGAATCCAGGCTCCGAGCCTGGGCATGAGGCCGTGTGCGCGGGCCGGCAGGAGGAAGTCCAGGGGCGGGATCAGGCGTCCGGTGTTGTCGCGCCACCGGACGAGGGCCTCGGCGGCGACCACGGAACCGGTACGCATGTCGATCTGTGGCTGGTACTCGAGGAAGAAACCGTCCTCCGGATGGCGCATGGCCACGCGCAGAGCCCTGGCCAGTTGCCGCTGGGCCGCGGACTGGGCAGCCATCACGGGGTCGAAGCGCACCACCGAGTCCGCGGGCTGCAGTTTGGCGGCCCGCACCGCGATGTCGGCGTTGGTCAGCAGGGTGTCGAGTGTGTTGCCGTCCTCCGGGCGCACGGCGATCCCCACGGAACTGGTCAGCTGGACGTCCCGGTCGCCCACAGGGATCGGTTCACCGATCAGTGTCTGCACCATCGTGGTCAGGCCCTCCAGCGAACCGCGGTCCATGGCCCGCACGACGACGAACTCGTCGCCGCTGAGCCGGGCGACGGTTGAGTCGGGGTCGCCGGAAAGGATCGCGAGTCGCTGCCCGATCTGCCGCAGGACCAGGTCGCCGGTCGGGTGGCCCCAGGTGGAGTTGACCTCCTTGAACCCGTCGAGGTCGATGAAGAGTGCGGCCAGCGACCGGTCCGGGTTGCTGGTCGCCCAGTCCTCGAACCAGCTGCGCAGGCCGTCCCGGTGCGGCAGGCCGGTCAACGGATCCCGCTCGGCCAGGAAGCGCAGCCGGTTACTGGCCCGTTGCAGATCGTCGGCGGTACGCCGGATGCGGCGGGCATCCAGCCACTTCCAGACCGCGAGGCACAGCAGCGCGGTCATCAGCAGGCCCGCCCCGAGTGCCACCCAGGGCCGCCAGTGTCCCTGGGCCGCCACCAATCGGCCGGTGGGCCTGCCCAGAAGTTCGAACTGCTCGCCGGCGCCGAGGTCGACCCGGGCCATGCGCGTCCAGGCCCGCCCGTTCGGGTCGGCGCCATCCTGGTTGGACCAGAGGATCTGATCGGATCCCTGGCGGCGGTCGACCAGGGTGAGATCGACCTCATCGGCCGAGATGCCGTCGCGGGCCGAACTCATCCAGTCGTCGAGGCGCAGCACGGCGACGGTGACGCCGTCCCACGCGGCGGCCCGCATTGGCCCGTGGGCCGAGGACCTGTCGGACCGGAAGAGTGGGGTGTAGAGCAGAAGCGCTGGGCTGTTGTCCTCCACCAGCCGGATCAGGGGACCGACCTGGGTCCGCCCGGTCGTGCGGGCCAGCCGGATCGTCGTCTTGGTCTCCGGGCGGGCTAGCAGGTCCAGTCCGTAGGCGACCTCGTTGCCGGCCCGGGGGTAGCTGAACACGATCGGCAGGTACTGCCGTCGGCGCGGGGCTACGCCCAGCCCCTGGGTGCTCGGCGCGGTGATGCGGCCGGTGTGTCCCTCAGCCGTCAACTGGGCTTCGAGCCGGCTGCGCTCGGAGGCAGGCACCCGGGGGGCGAACTGGACGGCCTGCACGTCGCTGCGGTCCCGCAGCATCTGCTTGACGAAGGTGCGGAAGTCGGATTCGGTCACCTGTTCGTCGACCGCGAACCAACTGCCCACCGCTCCTAGTGATCCGGTCAGGATCGCCAGGGACTGGGTGGCCCGTTCGGCGGTGACCGAGACCGAGTGGTCCACCACGTGATCGGCCGCCTCGGTGGCGGCGTGGCGCTGCATCTGCACCACCCCGAGGGTCACGGTCAGCCCCAGGGCAGCCAGCAGCGCCACCGGAATGGTGTACTTCCACGCCGATGGTGCCGGCTGGGACTCGCTGACGCCGCCTCCCACGCAATCATGATCTTGGCCCCGACGCCTGTGTGCCAACCGGTAACCCTTTGTGTACGCAGCGTAGTCAAATGCAATGGTGTCCGCGGCATAGGCTTTGGACGAGCCAGTGGAGGAACGGATGGGCAGCAGGCGGCGGTGGTCGGCGGTGGCGCTGGTGACCGGTGCGCTGCTCTTCTTCGCCGCCAGCATCGCCGGCTTCCTGAATGCCAACGTCGTACACGGCCAGCGGTTCGCCGCCAACGTCAACCAGATGCGCCAGGACGACGCCGTGGCGCGGGCAATAGGCGCCGAGGTGGCCGCAGCGGTCGTGGACGCGAACCCGGACCTGGTCGCCATCCAGCCCGCGATCCAGAGCGCGACGGCCGCGGTTGTGGCCAGCAGTGCCTTCAACCGGGTGTTCACGGAGGCCGTCGTCTCGTTCCACAGCGCGCTGACCGAGAAGGGGTCGGACTCCGCGGTGCTCACGGTGGCCGACCTGGGCTCGTCGGCGGTCTCCCTGCTGGAGGCGGTCGCCCCGGATCTGGCCGCGAAGATACCTGCCGATCTGGACGTCACGCTGGCCCGGATCGGGGGCCAGCAGGGGATCGCGGCGCAGATCATCCCGTGGTTCCAGGCGATCACCGCGCTGGCCCTGCTGCTGCCCGTCCTGGCGGTGGGGTTCTGGGCGCTGGGAGTGTGGCTGGCCCCCGACCGGCGGCTGGCGATGCTGAAGGTCGGCTGGTCGATGCTCGCGGTGGCAGCGGGACTGGCCGTGATCCTCGCGATCGCGTGGGCCGGCAGCCGGCTGTACGACCCGGGCGGGCTGCAGTCCGCGGTGCTGAAGTCCGCCACCGATGTCTTCGGCCGGGCACTGGCCGGGCGCACGCTGGTCATCGCCGTGGCGGGGGGCCTGATCGTGGTGGCGGCCAGCGCGATGCTGCCACAGGTGAAGGTGTACGAGCAGGTGGCCCAGTTGGCCCGCCGGGCGACCCGCCGGCCGCAGCGTCCGGCGTGGGCGCTGGCCCGGGGCCTGGGGCTGATCGCTGTCGGCGTCGCCTTCGTCGTGTTCCCGGCCATCGCGGTCACTGTCGTGGCCGTGGCGGTGGGCCTGGGCATCGTGCTGATCGGGGTGGCCGAACTGGATCTGGTGGCCGAGCGGTCCCGCGCCCGGCAAGTGGCCACCGAGACGACCGGGGCCTGGCGCTGGGCGTGGGTGCTGCCGGTCGGTGCCGGGGTCGTCGCGGTGGGCCTGCTGGGGCTCGTGCTGCTGCCCGCCGCCCTGCCGCAGCCCACCCCGGTCGTGGCCGTGGACACCGACGCGTGCAACGGCCACCTCGAACTGTGCGACCGGCGGTTCGACGAGATCGCCTTCCCGGCCAGTCACAACTCCATGTCGGCGGCCGACGAGCCGGGCTGGTTCCTGGCCGAGCAGCCCACCGGCCTGGTCAACTCCCTGTCGGACGGCATCCGGGTGTTCCTGATCGACACCTGGTACGGCCAGGCGACCCAGTCGGGGGCAGTGGTCACCGCGCCGCGCTCCCTGCAGCGTGCGCAGTCGGATCTCACCGCCGGGCGCGCCGGGGAGATCACCCCCGCGATGCGCAGGTCGATCGACCGGCTGCGAGCCGAGGACACGCTCGGCCCGGAGCGGGTGTACCTGTGCCACACCCTGTGTGAACTCGGGGCCACCGAACTGGAACCACAACTGGCCGGGGTCAAGGACTGGCTGGACCGCCACCCCCGCGAGGTCGTCACGTTCTTCATCCAGGACGCCACCACGCCGAAGGACACCGCCGCGGTCTTCGCGCGCACGGGTCTGGCCGACATGGCCTACGTGCACGAGCCCGGAACCGCGTGGCCCACGCTGCGGGAGATGATCGACAGCGGCCGGCGCGTGCTGGTGCTGATGGAGAACGAGGGCGGCGGTTCGCAGTACCCGTTCCTGCAGCAGGGTTTCGAGCTCGCCCAGGACACCGGGTACACGTACAAGACGGTGGCCGACTTCGACTGCGCGCCGAACCGGGGTCCGGCCAGCGCCGATCTGTTCCTGGTGAACCACTGGCTGAGCAGCTTCCAGACCCTGGTGTCCGGCGCCCGGCGCGCGAATGCCGAGCCCGTGCTCGGCGACCGCGTGCGGGCGTGCCAGGCGGAACGGGGTCAGATCCCGAACTTCGTGGCGGTCAACTGGTACGACCAGGGAGACCTGCTGGCCGTGGTCGACGAGCTCAACGGCTTCGGCGCTGTCCAGCAGTGAGTCCCCCGTCGACCCGGGCGGACCCTCTAGCGTGGCCACTGTGAACAAGTGGTGGGCCGATGCGGTCGTGTACCAGATCTATCCGCGTTCGTTCGCCGACTCTGACGGCGACGGGATCGGCGACCTGCCGGGTATCGAGTCGAGGCTGGACTACTTGGCCGGCCTGGGGGTGGACGTGGTCTGGCTGTCCCCGGTCTATCGGTCCCCGCAGGACGACAACGGGTACGACATCAGCGACTACCGCGACATCGACCCGCTGTTCGGGACGCTGGCCGACTTCGACCGGCTGCTGGCCGCGGTCCACGCGCGCGGCATGAAGTTGGTCATGGACCTGGTCGTGAACCACACCTCCGACGAGCATCCCTGGTTCGTCGAGTCCCGCTCCGGCGTGGACAGCCCCAAGCGCGACTGGTACTGGTGGCGCCGGGGTGACGGCGACGGCCCGCCGAACAACTGGGGATCGATCTTCTCCGGCAGTGCCTGGGAGTGCGACCAGGCGACCGGCGAGTACTACCTGCATCTGTTCTCCCGCAAGCAGCCGGATCTCAACTGGGAGAATCCGCAGGTCCGTGCGGCGGTCCACGAGATGATGAACTGGTGGCTGGACCGGGGGGTCGACGGTTTCCGGATGGACGTCATCAACATGATCTCCAAGAGCGCGGACCTGCCCGACGCCCCGCTGGAACCGGGTCAGTTGTATGCCGACGGCGGCCCGTACTTCCTCAACGGGCCGCGGCTGCACGAGTTCCTGCGCCAGATGCACCGCGAGGTGTTCGCCCACCGGGACGGGCGGTTCCTGACGGTCGGGGAGACCCCCGGGGTGACGGTCGACCAGGCCCGGCTGCTGACCGACCAGTCCCGGCAGGAGCTGGACATGGTCTTCCAGTTCGAGCACATGGACCTCGACCACGGCCGCGACAAGTGGGATCCGCAGCCGGTGAGCCTGGTGCAGCTCAAGGCGAACCTCGCGAAGTGGCAGGACGGGCTGGCGCAAGCCGGCTGGAACAGCCTGTACTGGAACAACCACGACCAGCCCCGGGTGGTCTCCCGGTTCGGTGACGACCGGCGCTACTGGCGCGAGTCGGCCACTCTGCTGGCCACCGTCCTGCATCTGCACCGCGGCACGCCCTTCGTGTACCAGGGCGAGGAACTGGGCATGACCAACCATCCGTTCGGCACCATCGCGGACTTCCGCGACGTCGAGGCGATCAACCACTACCAGCAGGCCGTCCGGGACGAGGGGCGCAGTGCCGAGCAGGTGCTGGCCGCGATGCGACCGATGGCCCGGGACAACGCCCGCACCCCCATGCAGTGGGACACCGGCCCGTCGGCCGGTTTCACCGTGGGCACACCGTGGCTGCCGGTCAACCCGAACCACGCCACGATCAACGCGGCCGTCCAGGCCGCCGATCCCGACTCGGTCCTGAGCCACTACCGCCGGCTGATCGCACTGCGGCACAGCGAACCGCTGGTGACCGACGGGCGGTTCGAACTCCTGCTGCCCGAGCACCCGGTGATCCACGCCTTCACCCGCACCGGCGATGACACCCGGCTGCTGGTCGTGGCCAACTGGTCCGGCGAGCCGGTGGACTGCCCGCTGGACCTGTCCGGCGAGGTGCTCATCGCGAACTACCCGGTGCCGTACGCAGCCACCTTGCGGCCCTGGGAGGCCCGGGTGTACCGGCAGCGGAGCGGCTCATGACCGACGAGCCGGACTACCGCTACTCACTGGCCAACGAACGCACCTACCTGGCCTGGGTGCGTACCGGCCTGGCACTGATCGCCGGCGGAATCGCGATCCGGATCTTCATCAGCGATGTGGGCGGTTCCCGGCTGGTCAGCCTGGCCGCGGTCGGGTTCTCCGTCCTGGGTGGGGTGCTGACTGTCACGTCCTACCGGCACTGGCAGCACGTGCAGGAAGCGATGCGGCGGGGCGATCCGCTGCCCACCCAGCGGGGACCGTTGATCCTGACGATCGGGATGGTGCTGCTGGCGCTGATCGTCACGCTGGCGGTGCTGCTGTGAACTCGCAGACCGAGCGGACCCGTTTGGCCTGGCGGCGCACGATCCTCGCGCTGCTGGTGGTCGGCGGGATAGGTGCCGTGCACCTGGCGACCATCGGCCTGGTGCACCTGGCGATGATCAGCGGTGTCGTCACGGCGATCGGCTGCGTTCCGGCGGTGCGCCGGCTGACGGTTCTGCGGTCGGCCGCACCCGTGGCGACCTGGGAACCGGCGGTGCTGACGGTCAGCGGTTGTCTGCTGGCGCTGGCGGTGGTGTTCGCCCCTTGAACCCCCCGCCGGCCAGCAGGAACGCGAGCCACAGCAGGAGCAGGTTCAGCAGCGCTGACGATGGCAGCCCCACCGCGCCGGCACCCCACCTGGTGGCGAAGCCGGTGGCGGCTGTGTTGAGCACCGTCGCGCCGCCCAGCGCGCAGGCGATCGCCGGCATGGACCGCGTGGGCTTCAGCCGCAGCAGGGCCCGTTCCGGCGCGGCCGCCACTCCGGCCAGCAGCCACGCGCAGGGCACCACGATCAGCACCACCAGGATGTGCACCGCCCACCATTGTGCGCTCAGCGCTGGTGCACTCCAGCCGAGTGCCATCGCCGTGCCCGCCGCCAGCCCGACCAGCGGGATGTGCCACAGGTACATGCCCATGCCCCGCGCGCCGATCAACGCGATCGGTACCCAGCGGCCGTCGTTGCGCAGGACCCGCTCAAGCCATGGCCACAGCCCCGCGAGCAGCAGGATCTGGCCGGCCCCGAACACGGCCAGCACCGTGCTCGGCGGTGCGAGATTCGACAGGCCCGGCATTCCCGCCACGGAGATCAGGGAGTGTGCGTACGGCCCGGCGAAGGCCAGGGCGACTGCGCCCGCGATCAGGCCCAGACCCGCCGGAACCGTCCACCGGCGCCCCTTCAACTGCGGCAGGCTGTAGCCCACCTGGTGCAGCCAGCCCCAGACCAGCAGCATGTTCAGCCAGCCCCACGCCGCGAGGTCGGTGGTGCGCACAGCGTCGAGTGCGACGATGGCGGTCAGCCACAGGATGTGGGTCAGCCATGGCCGGGCGACCCAGCGCGAGGTGAACACCGCAGCGGCGGCGACCAGCAGGTACACCCCGGCGAACCACAACAGCTGGGCCAGGAACCGCCCGGCGCCGACCACAGCCGG
Organism: Actinomycetota bacterium; assembly: GCA_035429705.1. GTDB lineage: Bacteria > Actinomycetota > Actinomycetes > S36-B12 > UBA10799 > JADKAV01. The sequence continues at coordinate 419 of DAOMFH010000076.1, read as the reverse complement.
TGAACCGCCGAACGGCAGCAGCAGGACCGTCCAGACCGTGGCGTAGACGATCACCGGGGCCAGCAGCCGGCGCCCCCGGGCGCGCAGGTAGCCGTCCCGGCCGTGCCGGGCCAGCGATGCGGCGTTGGACACCGCTCCGGCGGCGAAGAACAGCGGCAGCACCTGGAACACCCAGGTCAGCGGGACCAGTTCGTGGGCTTCCTCCAGCACGTTGACCGCGGTGCCGCCGCGGATATGCCAGGCCAGGCTGTGCCCGACGATGACGATCAGCAGGGCGACGGCCTTGACCGCGTCCAGCACCCGGTCCCGGCCGGCAGAGGCGGCCACCACTTTCTCCCGCAGCCCGGACTCCGCCATGCGCCGAGCCTAGGGGCACCCGGCCCGGTCATCCACAGATTCCGCGACGGGCGCGTTGGCCC
>DAOMFH010000075.1:0-8170 GCA_035429705.1 Actinomycetota bacterium | reverse complement strand
TTGCTCCTCAGTCACAAACATCCGCGGGCCGGCGATCTTTGTGACTCAGCGGCAACTGGGCCGCCAACAAGGACCCCCAGCGGTTCCGGGGGCCTCGCTCCTCGCCTAGCCCGTCGCCGATCTGCGCACGGGCGTGCCGGTAGCCAGCAGCCCGACCTTGACCGACGTCATCTCCGGCGCGTCACCCACCCACCTCAGGTAGGAGCGCCGAGTTGGAGCACGCATCAACCTGCTACGTGCAGGCAAGGAGCGGCCAAGGACCGGCCAATCCCAGCCGAGGCCAATCCCAGCCGAGTGCCCCGCCCTGCCGAGTCCCCCGCCAGGTCCTAGACCACTCCGCCGTGCTCGGAGTCCAGTGGCGACCCCGGGGCGACCCGTTCCATCGGCCGGTAGGTGTAGAAGAAGGTGCATTCGCCGGGGCCGACGTCGGTGACCCCGTGCGGCACCGTCGGCGGGATGTAGACGTAGGAGCCCGGGCCCAGCCGCTTGCCCAGAATGGTGCACTGCCCGTGCAGGATCAGGATGTGATGGTGGGCGGCGTGATGGACGTGCTCCGGGTTCTCGAAGCCCTCATCGACGCGCATCAGTCCCAGGACGACGTTGCCGGACTGCCACAGGGTCTTGCGGTACACCCCCACATCGGTGGGATCGCTCTCCCACGGCATCTCATCGATGTCCTCACCACTGACGGCGATCAGTCTTCCCAGGTCATCACGATTCATCGCAGTCCACCGCCTCTCGTGATCCCACCCTATTCAACGGGAACCCGGCGTAGTCGGGGGCACAGGCGAATGCCGCAGACTGGGCCGGAGGAAGCCCACCCGAGATTCGGTGCGGCCAGCGATCGGCCCTCACTGACCCGCGTGGCGTTGCCGGAGTGGGCGTGAGTGGGCACCTACGCTGAACCCTAATGCGTATCCTGATTGCCTCCGCCGCCTTCCTGCTGCTCGCCGCCTCGCCGGCAGTTGCCGAGGAGGCTCCCATCAGCCCGTCACCGACGCCGTCGGCCGCCCAGGGCGTGCAGATTCCCGACTTCGCCACCAAGGCGTGGATCGTGGTCGACGCCGACTCCGGCGACGTGCTGGCCGGGCAGAACATCGACGAGCAGCGGCCCATGGCCTCCACCCTCAAGACGCTCACCGCCCTTACGCTGCTGCCCCGGCTGCAGTACGAGAGCACGTACGAGGGCGATGCCCGGGAGACGCTGACCGAGGGCATGCATGTGGGGGTGCTGGCCGGCACCGACTACACGGTCGCACAGCTGATGCACGGCATGCTCATGCGCAGCGGCAACGACGCCGCGGTGGCACTGGCCGACGCCTACGGGTACCAGCGGACCCTGGCAGCCATGAACGCCGAGGCCCAGCGGATCGGTGCTGTGCCCACGGTCGCCAAGCCCCCCAACGGCCTCGACCAGCCGGGGCAGGTGACGACCGCCGCGGATCTGGCCCAGATCTACCGCGCGGCCATCCAGGATCCCCGCATGCAGGACCTGCTCACCACGCGCGAGTTCGACTTCCCCGCCCAGGCGCCGGCCGACCCCAAGCAGGCCGCCACCACGTTCACGATCTACAACCACGACACACTGCTGAACAGCGACTACCCGGGGTTCCTGGGCGGCAAGACCGGATTCACCAGTCAGGCCGGCCGCACGTACGTGGCTGGGGCCGAGCAGAACGGTCGCCGCCTGGTCGTCGCTCTGCTCGGGATCGGCGGGGGCACCACCAGCACCGCCCGGCAGGTGCTCGACTGGTCGTTCAGCGCCGTGGACCAGCTCACGCCCATCGGGCAGCTCCCGGCGTTGCCCGCCGCTGAGCAGATCATCCCGGAACCGGCGGCCAGCAACGCCGACCCGGGCGACGTCGCGCCACTGCCCCCCGACCCCGCGTTGCTGCAGCAGGCGCAGACCGCAGGTGAGCAGGCCGTTGCGGCCGTGCAGCAGGTCGTTGCGGCGGGGACGGTACCGCAGACCACCACTTCCTCCGGGCTGGGCATCGAGATGCACGTGGCGGGGCTGACCACACCGCCGTTCGCTGCCCCGCCGGCCGTCGCCCCCGAGGTGACCAGTGAGCGCGGCTTCCTGGCCTCGCTGCTGATCGGCCTGCTCAAGGCGCTGATGTGGACGGTCCTGCTGCTGGGGGTGGCCGTGGTACTGCTGCGCATCCGGGCCGTTCGCCGGCAGCGGCGCAGGCGGGCCGCGTACGAGCAGGCTATGCGAGTTCGAAGTCTCGAAGCGGACCCCAGACGCCGCCGGAGCCCATCTCGTACAGGGTGATCGCGTCTGCGGTGAAAGTCGCCTCGTAGTCCGCCAGCGTACGCTGGGCGACCACGAGGGTGGGTTCCGGTACATCCTGCGCCACCGTCACGTGCGGGTGGTAATCGAAGCGTAGGGACCGCTTCAGCGGCCCCGAACGCACGTCGCTTTCCAGCGTGACGATCTGCTCGGCCCCTTCCGCGACCCGCACGTACACCACCGGGGACACGGGCCGGAAGGTGCCGGTCCCCCGCAGCTGGACCGGGAAAGCGCGGTGGCGCTGCGCCACCGCATCGAGGTGGTCGGCCACCTCCTCGATGCCCCGGATCTGCGTCGGGGGCAACAGCGTCACATGGGCCTGGATCGTGTGCGCGGCAGGGTCGCCGAACCGCTCCCGCCAGCCTTCGAGCTCATCGGCGAACGGCCGCGGGATGGCGATGGCCACCCCGATGTTGCGCTTCATGCGGTGCTGGTCCGCAGCCCCATCGCCGCGTACGCCTTCTCGATGGTGGGGGCCGCCGCCTCGTGCGCCCGCTGTGCACCGAGCAGCATCAGCCGGTCCAGCTCGGCCGGGTCGTCCAGCAGTTCCCGGGTCCGTTGCGCGATGGGTTCGATGAGCGCGACGACCGCCTCGGCCGCGGCCGTCTTCAACGGGCCGTACATCCCGCCCGCGAATTCGCTTTCAACCTCCGGCACCGGCCGGTCGGTGGCAGCGGCGAGAATGGTCAGCAGGTTCGCCACGCCCGGCTTGGCCTGCGGGTCGTAGCGGACCTCCGTCTCCGAGTCGGTCACGGCGGACTTGATCTTCTTCGTGATCTGCTTGGGCGGGTCGAGCAGGAACACGCAACCGGGCGGGGCGGACTTGCTCATCTTGGAGGTGGGATCCTGCAGGTCCAGGATCTTGGCGCTGTCCTTGACGATCTGGGCCTGCGGCACCACGAACGTCTGACCGTAGCGGGCGTTGAACCGCTCGGCGAGGTCGCGGGTGAGTTCGAGGTGCTGACGCTGGTCCTCCCCCACCGGTACCGCGGCCGCCTGATACGCCAGGATGTCCGCGGCCTGCAGGCACGGGTAGGTGAACAGTCCGACCGACGCGCTGCCCGCCGCACCTTTGGCCGACTTGTCCTTGAACTGGGTCATCCGGGAGGCCTCGCCGAAACCGGTCAGGCACATCATCACCCAGGCCAGTTGGCTATGGGCGGCGACGTCGCTCTGCACGAACAGCGTGGACCGCTGCGGATCGACGCCGACGGCCACGAGCTGGGCGAACGACACCCGGGTCCGGCGGCGCTGCAGGTCGGGGTCGACCGGGATCGTGATGGCGTGCTGGTTGACGACGCAGTAGAACGCCTCGTTGTCCTCCTGCAGGGCCACCCACTGCCGCAGCGCACCGAAGTAGTTGCCGATGTGGAAACTCTCGGAGGTGGGCTGGATGCCGGAGAAGATGCGGGCCATGGGCTCTATTCTGTCTGGTCGGGCTCGGTTGCCGGAGCCAGGGCGACCAGCACCCGGGCGATCCGGCGGCCGTCCATAGCGGTGACCGTCAGGATGCTGGAATCGAACTCCACCACGTCGCCGGCCTCGGGCAACCGGCTCAGCTGCGCCACGATGAAGCCCGCCACGGTCTCGAACGGGCCCTCGGGAAGTCGCAGCCCGGACTCCTCGGCCAGGTCGTCGAGGCTCAGCAGACCGTCGACCTCGACCTGGCCGCCGGGGTGGATGGTGGTGGGCGCGCGCAGGTCGAACTCGTCTCGGATGTCCCCCACCAGCTCCTCGACCAGGTCCTCCATGGTCACGATGCCGGCGGTGCCGCCGTACTCGTCCACGACGATCGCCATGTGGCTGCTGGTGTCGCGCATCTCGTGCATCGTGGACAGAACGGCCCGGCTGTCCGGGAAGCGCGGCACTGGCCTGACCAGGCTGCGCACCGGCGCGGAGCGGCGGGCGGTGGCCGGGTCCAACAGGTCCCGCAGGTGCACGAAGCCAAGCACGTCATCAGCCAAACCCTGGACCACCGGGTAGCGGGAGTGGGGCATGGACTTCACCTTCGCCACCGCGTCGGAGATCGGCAGCGAGGCGTCGAGGAAGTCCACCTCCGTGCGCGGACGCATCACCTCGGCCAGTTCCCGGCCACCCGCGGTGATGACCTCGTCGATCAGCCGGCGCTCCTCGGGGCTCAGCGACTCCTGGGCGGCCACCAGGCTGCGCAGCTCCTCGCCCGAGATGCCCTGCTTGGCTGCCCGCGGATCGCCGCCGAGCAGCCGCACCACGGCGTTGGTGGACGCCGAGAGCAGCCAGATGAACGGCCGCGAGACTCTGGCCAGCGCGTCCACCGGGCCGGCGACCGCCAGGGACATCGCCTCTGCGCGCTGCAGCGCCAGTCGCTTGGGCACCAGTTCGCCGAGGACCAGCGACAGGTAGGCGATGAGGATCGTGACCGCGACGAACGCGAGCGGAGCTGCCACGGCGACCGGCAGTCCGGCGGCCTGCAGCCAGGGGGTCACCTGCGGGGCGATCCGGGAGGCACCGAAACCCGCGGACAGGAACCCGGCGAGGGTCACCCCGACCTGCACGGCGGCCAGGAACCGGTTGGGATCGGCCACGAGGCCCTTGAGCCGTCGGCCGCGGCTGCCCTGGGTCGAGGCGAGGTGATCCACCTGGGACTCGCGCAGTGAGACCAAAGCCGTCTCCGCGGCGGCGAAGAATCCCCCGATGAGGGTGAACAGCAGCACCACCGCGAGGTTGGTCAGCAGGGCGTTCACGGGTTCCAGGGTACGGTCGGCGCCGGCCGGATCCGGCCCGGTACGTGTCGGCGGCTCACAGGGCGAACTGCGCGACCACGGCGGCGTGGTCGCTCCACCGCTGCGCGTAGGAGTCGGCCCGCCCGACCGTGAACGACGTGCAGGCCGGTGCCAGGTCCGGCGAGGCCAGCACACAGTCGATGCGCCAGCCCGCATCGTTGTCGAACGCCTTCCCCCGCCAGGACCACCAGGTGTAGCCGGCGTCGCGGCCGAGGTCGGCCCACCCCAACTCGTCGTACCAGTGGGTCAGGTAGGCCCGCTCGGACTCCAGGAAGCCGGCCTTGCCGCGGTTGCCCTTCCAGTTCTTGATGTCGGCCTCGGTATGGGCGACGTTCAGGTCGCCGCAGACCAGCGCGGACTCCCGCTGCTGCATCCACTTGCCCATGGCCGCCAGGAACCGGTGCTTGTCGTCCTGGGCGGGTGTGTCCGCCTCACCGGTGTGCACGTACACGCTGGCCACCTCGACAGTCCGCCGCGGGGCCTGCACCCGCACCGCGAGCCACCGTCCCTGGTCGTCGGCCTCGCCGAGATCGTCGCTGACGGCCAGCGGCCAGCGGCTCAGCACCGCCACGCCAGCGTGCCCGGCCCGGGCCTGCGACGGGCGGTGCTCGATGTACCACCCGTGGAAGGTGCCGCCCAGCGCCGCCGTCAACTGTTCGTCGGTCGCCCGGACCTCCTGCAAGCAGATGACGTCGGCGTCCTGCGTCCGCAGCCAGTCGAGCCCCCCGCGGCGGACGGCCGCCCGGATCCCGTTGACGTTGGCGCTGACCAGCCGCATCAGGCCATGGCGGCTTGCAGGTTCTCGTCGATGGACGCCAGGAACTCGATCGTGGTCTGGAACGGCTGATCCGGGCCGACGAGCAGCGCGAGGTCCTTGGTCATCTTGCCGCTCTCGACGGTCTCGACACAGACCCGCTCCAGCGTCTCGGCGAACCGGGTGACCTCAGGCGTGCCGTCCAGCTTGCCGCGGTGGGCCAGCCCCTGAGTCCAGGCGAAGATGCTGGCGATCGGGTTGGTCGAGGTGGGGTTGCCCTGCTGGTGCTGCCGGTAGTGGCGGGTCACCGTGCCGTGGGCGGCCTCAGCCTCCACAGTCTTGCCGTCCGGGGTCATCAGCACCGAGGTCATCAGGCCCAGCGAGCCGAAGCCCTGCGCCACCGTGTCGGACTGCACGTCACCGTCGTAGTTCTTGCAGGCCCAGACGTAGCCGCCCTCCCACTTCAGCGCCGCGGCGACCATGTCGTCGATCAGCCGGTGCTCGTAGGTGATGCCGGCCGCCTCGAACTCGGCCTTGAACTCCGTCTCGTACACCTCGGCGAACAGGTCCTTGAACTGCCCGTCGTAGGCCTTCAGGATGGTGTTCTTCGTCGACAGGTAGACCGGGTAGTTGCGGGCGAGGCCGTACCGCATGGACGCCCGGGCGAAGTCCCGGATCGAGTCGTCCAGGTTGTACATGCCCATCGCCACCCCGCCGCCGGGGAAGTCGTAGACGTCGAACTGCATCGGCTCGGAGCCGTCGGCCGGCGTGTATGTCATCGTCAGCGTGCCGGGACCGGGCACCTTGAAGTCGGTGGCGCGGTACTGGTCCCCGAACGCGTGACGTCCCACCACGATCGGCTTGGTCCAGCCCGGCACCAGTCGCGGGATGTTGCTGATGATGATCGGCTCGCGGAAGATGACCCCGCCGAGGATGTTGCGGATCGTGCCGTTCGGGGAACGCCACATCTTCTTGAGCCCGAACTCCTCGACCCGCGCCTCGTCCGGGGTGATCGTCGCGCACTTGACGCCGACCCCGTACTTCTTGATCGCCTCGGCCGAGTCGATGGTGATCTGGTCGTCGGTCGCGTCGCGGCTCTCGATGCCCAGGTCGTAGTACTTCAGGTCGATGTCCAGATACGGCAGGATCAGCTTCTGCTTGATGAAGTCCCAGATGATCCGGGTCATCTCATCGCCGTCGAGTTCGACGACGGGGTTCGCCACCTTGATCTTCGTCATGTTCGTGGTCCTCACAGATCCTGGACGTCGGCCTGCTTGGCGCGGACCGCCTCGGCGGCCTCCTTCAGCCCGGCCAGTTCGGACTCGGTCAGGTCCGTCTCCACGACGCGGCGGACTCCCTCACGGCCGATCTCCGCCTCGACCCCGAGGTACACCCCGGAGATGCCGTACTCGCCGTCCACCCAGGTGCACACCGGCATGACCGCGCCACTGTCCTCGATCACGGCCTTGGCCATGCGGGCCGCCGAAGCCGACGGGGCGTAGTAGGCCGACCCGGTCTTGAGCAGTGCCACGACCTCGGCTCCGCCCTGGCGCGTGCGCACGACGAGTTCCTCAATGTCCTGCGCACTCATGACCTCGCTCAGCGGCTGGCCGTCGACCGTGCAGCGGGAGGGCACCGGGACCATCGTGTCCCCGTGGCTGCCCAAGGTCAGCGTCTTGACACTGGCGATCGGCTTGCCCAGCTTCTCGGCGACGAAGTGCGTGAAGCGGGCGGTGTCCAGCATCCCGGCCTGCCCCATTACCCGCTTGTGCGGGAAACCGGTCGCCAGCTGCGTCAGCGCGGTCATCTCGTCCAGCGGATTGGACACCACGATCACCACGGCGTCCGGCGCGTGGGTCGCCACGTTCTCCGCCACCTGCCGCACGATCTGCGCGTTGGTCTGGATGAGGTCCATGCGGCTCATGCCCGGCTTGCGCGGCAGACCGGCCGTGATGACGACGATGTCGGACCCGGCGATGGCCTCGTAGCCGGTCCCGTTGAGCCCGGTGGTCTGGCCGACGACCTTGGTCTCGAACCCCTCGACCGGACGCGACTGGTTCATGTCCAGCGCCAGCCCCTCGGCTTTGCCCTCCACGATGTCGGTCAGGACGACCTCGTCGAAGACGTTGTACTCCGCCAGCCGCATGGCCGTGGTCGATCCGTAGAATCCGGCTCCGACGACTGTGACTTTCCCAGGCATGAACGCACCTTCCGATTCGAGTTTTGTCCGAGCCAAGGTTACCGAATCACGCGACTCCCGCCGTCACCGCATCACCACGGGCGAAGGGTGAATTCCGCGCTGCGTCAGGGAATCGCTGATTAATGCTGCTCTGTGCGAAACGGGGCTGGCGGTGCGGGATG
>DAOMFH010000074.1:0-8204 GCA_035429705.1 Actinomycetota bacterium | reverse complement strand
ATGTCCCCGCGCCGGTACTGGGTCTTCGTCCATCCTCGGGTCGCAGGGTCGAACGGCCGCCGGGCCATGCCCAGAATCCGCTCGACCTCGGGTTCCTTCTCCAAGGCGGTGACCGCCGGGATGCCGATCTCGCCGGTCGGCCCGGTCACCGCGACTGTGATGCCCACGGGTCCAGCCCCTTCCTCACTCGCCCGATCCGACTACGAATTGCCGGCAGGTTCCGGGGTCCGGTCCTCGGCTGGCACCAGCGCACTGACGCCCAGGACGACCACGACCGCGACCAGGAACTGCCACCCGAAGGCCATGTTTCCGGTCAGCGTCAGGACCACCCCGGCCACCACGGCCACGATCAGGCCGACCATCGTGCCGCGTGCGGTGCGCGCGGCCAGACTGGCCGCCAGCAGGCTCGCCGCGACGACGATCCACTCCAGGCCGGGATCCAGCAGTGCCAGAACCACGGCCACCGCTGCGCCGATCGAAACCCAGTGGGCTGAGGCATCGCCGGTCCGCAGACCACCGATGGGCGAGGCCACGAGCGCCGCGAACAGCACGGTCAGGACCGCGAGCACCAGGCCCGCCAGTCCGGGCAGCAGGTTGAGGTTCGCCGGAACGACGAAGAACTGCATGGACGGCGCCAGGATCGCCCCGCCGAAGAACATCAGCAGTCCCGCCCCGATGAGGATGACCAGGGCGAACACGCCGGCGAGGACTCGTCCGGGTGACCACCCGTCCTGCGCCCGGGATGCGGCGAGGCCGGCGTCGGCCCCGCCCAGAACGAACAAACCAACCGCGAGGGCCAGGAGGGTCCACAGGGAAGGGCCGTCCACCTTGATGATGGCGCCGACCGCCTGCCCGGGCCTTCCCAGCAGGAAGCCGAGGGCCAGGGCGATGAGCACCGGGATGACCATCAGCCACATGGCCAGCGAGCCGATGCGGCCACTGGCGGCCAGGCCGTCCTGGGCGACCAGCAAGGCGGTGACCACCGCCAGGACGACGACGAGCACGCGCGGGTCGACGAGGCTGAGCATGGATAGCGTCTGGCCAGCCGCGATGAGCATGGCGGCGGCCAGTCCGATGCTCACCAGGCGCCGGGCGTATTCCGGAGCCGTGCCCTGCGCGGCCGGACGCGACCCGGCCAGTTGCATACCCGCGACCGGGACGGCGGCGAGGATCAGCAGCGCCAGCAGGCCCCACGCGGTCATCCCGTCCCGCACGATGACCGGTGCCGCGATGACGACGTACACCAGCAGCGCCACCATGCCGCCGCGGCGCATCGGGCCGGCCTTCGGTTCCTTGCTGGTCCGGTAGACGGACAGCACGACGACCAGCAGGCCGATGACGATCGCGAGGACAGCTTCGAGCAGGAACTCCCGGTTCATCAGCCGTTCACCCCCGTTGCCGTGTTGGTCGTGCCCAGCAGCTGATTGGCGCAGTTGTCCGGCGCCGGTTCACCGGCCCACCGCGCCTGCATCCAGTCGATGGCGGAGGGTTGGGTCTCGCGCGCCTGATAGTTCAGCGAGGGGTGGTCGTCGTAGGGGTAGCGGACGTACATGACTGTGTCTCCGAGGGCGCAGCGGGACATCACCTGGGCATGTGTGAACTGCGGCAGGATCGTCTTGTCCTTCAGGCCCTGCAGGATCAGCGCCGGCATCTCCAGGGGGACCGATCCTGGCATGGCCTTGTTCAGTGCCGTCACCAGGCCTGAATCCACCGGCACCTGCAGCAACTTGTTCAGCGGCACGTCGGACATCCGGTCCGCGAGATCGGTGCCGCAGTTGGTCTCGAGCAGCGCCACCCGTCGTTTGCCCTCATCCGTGAGCACATCGTCGAGGTCCACCAGGTCCGGGTAGCTGTCGGCGAACGACTTCGCGATCAGCATGACGAACATGTTCTGGCTGGTGCTCGTGGGGTTGCCCGCGACCACGTCGAGGATTCCCTGTAGCGCGGGGGTGAAGCCGGGGGCCAGCGCCACCCCGCCGGCGATGTCGAGCTCAGGGGCGTAGGTCGCGGCCAGTTCCATCGCGGACAATGCCGCCTCGCCGCCCTGCGACTTTCCGTAGATCCCCAACTGCGTGTCATTGACGGCCACCGACCCGATCCGCGCGTCCGGGGTGAGGACCGCGCGCATCGAGTCCAGGACGCCGCGCCCCTCCAGGGGTCCGACCAGGTAGGAGCCGGGCCCGGGTGCCCCGAGTCCGGAGTAGTCGCTGGCCACCACCGCCCAGCCCTGCTCGACGAGCGGCTGGATGTGCGGGACCCAGGCGCTGTACCCGGGCGTGTTGGGGGTGAGCGGGGCCTGGCTCATGCCGCAGGCCCGGCCCACGCCCGTGGTGCCGTGGGCGAATCCGATCAGCGGGAAGCCGCCAGGGGGAGCGGGGCCGTCGGGAACGGCGTACAGACCGGTGACCGGGATGGCGTTACCTTGCAGGTCGGTCGACTGGTACATGATCCGGTACAGGTGCGCCCCGCCGGCGTCGCCGGCGATCGGTTCGGCCTTCACCAGGGTCCCGGGTGGCCCGGGCTGCCAGGAACCCACGTCATAGAAGTCCGACACCTCCGGAGTCACGGTCGTGTCGATGCTGTCGGTGACCTGTTGCGGCACCTCATACTTCGGGGCATCGACCAATGACGTCGCTGGTGCCGTGACGTACAGGAGGCCGCCACCGATGACTGCCGCGGCGACCGCGCCGATCGCTGCTGAGGTCCGGGTACCAGACATGAGTGCCTCCATCTGCTGTAGGCGCACGTTACCAGCGGGGGTAGGGCGAACGACTACCGTCGGCGTATGGCGGCGCTGCAACCGGGTACGACACGGATCGACCTCGTCGTGGTCCGGCGTCGCACCACCACTCTGCTCTCCGGGGCGCAGGTGCTCGGCGGACTGGCCGTCGCGGGGTCACTACCCGCGGGGGCACTGATCGGCGCATCGCTGGGCGGCACTGCTGCGGCCGGTCTGGCGCAAACGGCGGGGGTGCTCGGCGCAGCGCTGCTGGCTCTTCCGCTGGCCCGCATCGCCCTGACCCGGGGACGGCGGGTGTCGCTGGCCACCGGCTACGGTCTGGGGGCTCTGGGGGCGGGCGCCGTCGTGGTCGCCGGGGTGACGCGTTCTCTTCCGATGCTCATGCTGGGCTGCCTGCTGCTCGGCGCGGCCAACGCCGCCGGATACCAGGCTCGCTATGCCGCCACCGACCTCGCGGAGCCACGCCACCGCGGCCGGGCCCTGGCCATCGTGGTCTGGGCGGGGACGGTGGGTGCGGTGCTCGGGCCCAACCTGCTGCAGTTCTCCGGACGTCTGGCGGTCAACGCGGGTCTGCCGCAGCTCACCGGGCCGTTCGTGCTCGCCACTGCCGTGCTGACTCTGGCCGCCGCCCTGCTGCTGATGCTGCTGCGCCCGGACCCGTACCTGCTGTCGCTGGCCCGGACCGTCGGCAAGGACTCGCCGCGGCCCCGGTTGCGCGACGGACTGGCCCACCTGCGCGGCCATCGGCTGGGCCAGTTGGGCATCGTGGCGGTCAGCGTCGGCCACCTGGCGATGATCATGGTCATGGTGATGACGCCGGTGCACATGGCGCACGTGGACGTCTCGCTGCAACTGATCGGGCTGGTGATCAGTGTCCACGTGCTCGGGATGTTCGCTCTGTCCCCAGTGGTCGGGTGGGGCGTGGACCGGTACGGCCGGCAACCGGTGATCGCCGGGGGAGCGGTGGTCCTGCTGCTCGCGTGCGCGGTCAGTGCGATGGCACCCGCGGACGACGCGGTGACACTGGGGGCGGGGCTGTTCCTGCTGGGTCTCGGCTGGTCCTGCACCCTCATCGCCGGCTCCACGCTGCTCACCGACGACGCCGATGAGGCGCAGCGTCCCGCGATCCAGGGCCTGTCGGACCTCACCATGAATGTGGCGGGGGCGGCTGGCGGGATTCTCGCCGGGGTGATCGTGGTGTGGTTGTCCTACGCCGCCCTGTGCGCGGCGGCTGCGGTGCCGGTGCTCGGGCTGCTGGTACTGCTGGCAGCGAGCCGGCGGACTGCCTGAGCCGGGTCACGCAAGCGCCCCGCGAGCTGTTCGGTTCGCGGGGCGCGGTGCGTCTGCTCGATCAGCGCAGGTCGTATCGGTCGAGCTCCATGACCTTGGTCCAGGCCGCCACGAAATCGCCGACGAACTTCTCGCCCGCGTCGTCACTGGCGTAGACCTCGGACAGGGCCCGCAGTTGCGAATTCGAGCCGAACACGAGGTCCGCCCGGCTGGCCGTCCACTTGGTCTGGCCGGTGGCCCGGTCCTTGCCCTCGAACGTGTCCGCGGCCTCGGTCGTGGGCTGCCAGGCGGTGCCCATGTCCAGGACGTTGACGAAGAAGTCGTTGGTCAATGCGCCCGGCCGCTCGGTGAGCACGCCGAGATCCGAGCCGTCGTAGTTGGCCCCCAGTGCCCGCAGCCCGCCGATCAGCACAGTCATCTCCGGAGCGGTCAGGGTGAGCAGGTTCGCCTTGTCGATCAGCAAGTGCTCGGCCGGCCGACCGTCGGTCTTCCCGAGGTAGTTGCGGAACCCGTCGGCGGTGGGCTCGAGCACACCGATCGACTCCACATCGGTCATCTCCGCGGTCGCGTCGGTGCGCCCGGGCGAGAACGGCACCTCAACGTCGAAGCCGGCCTCCTTGGCTGCCCGCTCGACGGCTGCGCCCCCGGCCAGCACGATCAGGTCGGCCAGCGAGACCTGCCTGCCCGACTGGTTGAAGGCCTGCTGGATCCCCGCCAGCGTGCGCAACACGTCCGCGAGTTCGGCCGGGTTGTTGACAGCCCATTCGTTCTGCGGCGCGAGCCGGATGCGTGCCCCATTGGCTCCACCGCGCTTGTCGGTACCGCGGAAGGTCGAGGCCGACGCCCAGGCGGTGCGGACCAACTGGGACACGGTCAGGCCGGAGGCGAGCACTTCGGCCTTCAGCGCCGCCACGTCCGCGTCGCCGATGAGTTCGCCCTGCACCGCGGGGACCGGGTCCTGCCAGATCAGTTGCTCAGCCGGGACCTCCGGTCCCAGGTAACGCGAGACCGGCCCCATGTCGCGGTGGGTCAGTTTGAACCACGCGCGAGCGAACGCGTCGGCGAACTCCTGCGGATTCTCCAGGAAGCGCCGCGAGATGGGCTCGTAGACGGGGTCCATGCGCAATGCCAGGTCCGTGGTGAGCATCACCGGGGTCTGCCGCTTGGCCGGGTCGTGCGGGTCCGGGACGGTCCCCTTCGCATCGGGGCTGGTCGGGATCCACTGCCATGCCCCGGCCGGGCTCTTGACCAGATCCCAGTCGTAGTCGAACAGGGTCTCGAAGAAGCTGTTGTCCCACGTGGTCGGGGTCGGGGTCCAGGCCCCCTCCAGTCCACTGCCGATCGTGTCGTTGCCCACGCCCGTGCCGTACGTGTTCTTCCAGCCCAGGCCCATCTGCTCCAGCGGTGCGGCCTCCGGCTCGGGACCGACGTTGGCCGCGTCGGCCGCGCCGTGCGTCTTTCCGAAGGTGTGGCCGCCCGCGATCAGGGCGACCGTCTCCTCGTCGTTCATCGCCATGCGGGCGAACGTCTCGCGGATGTCCACAGCTGCGGCCAGGGCGCTGGGCTGCCCGTTCGGCCCTTCCGGATTGACGTAGATCAGGCCCATCTGGACGGCCGCCAACGGGTTGTCCAACTCCCGCTCGCCGGTGTAGCGCTGGTCAGCCAGCCACTGCTCCTCCGGACCCCAGTCGACCTCGGTCGGTTCCCACACGTCCGCCCGGCCGCCACCGAAGCCGAAGGTTGTGAAGCCCATCTGCTCCAGGGCTACGTTCCCGGCCAGGACCAGCAGGTCCGCCCACGAGATCTTGCGGCCGTACTTCTGCTTGACCGGCCAGAGCAGTCGCCGGGCCTTGTCGAGGTTGACGTTGTCCGGCCAACTGTTGACCGGGGCGAACCGCTGGTCCCCGTTGCCGGCCCCGCCCCGGCCGTCGTGGATGCGATAGGTGCCCGCACTGTGCCAAGCCATGCGGATCATCAGCGGCCCGTAGTTGCCGTAGTCGGCGGGCCACCAGTCCTGCGAGTCGGTGAGCACTGCGGCGATGTCCTGTTTCACCGCGGCGAGATCGAGGCTCTCGAACTCCTTGGGGTAGTCGAAGTCCGCGCCCATCGGGTCGCCGGCGGCGGGGTTTCGGTGCAGCGCGCTGATGTCGAGTGAATCCGGCCACCATTCGCGGTTGGATCGTGGAGCAGACCCGTGCCCGACCGGGCACTTCGCGGGGACACTTGCTTCGGCGTCAGACACTGTGATCCTCCTGATTGTCGGGCGTGGTGGAATTCGTGATGCAGTCCGGACAGCGGCCCCAGTAGACGACCTCGGCCTCGTCGACCTCGAAACCGGCGTCCTGCGCCGGGGTGAGGCACGGGGTGTAGCCGACCGCGCAGTCGACGTCGAGCAGGGTGCCGCAGTCCCGGCAGATCAGATGGTGATGGTTGTCCCCGACGCGCGTCTCGAAACGAGCGGGGGATCCGGCCGGCTGGATGCGCCGGACCAGACCCTTGTCCACCAGGGCCGCGAGGGCGTCGTACACCGACTGCCGGGAGATGGCACCGATCTCGGAGCGGGCAGTGTCCGCTACGACCTCCACGGTCGCGTGGGGGTGGTCAGTGACCGCCCGCAGGACCGCGATGCGCTGGGCGGTGACATGCAGACCGGAACTGCGAAGCAAGTCCGGCGCCGACGAGGTCACGTCGTCACCCTATCCCCGATTATGGACAGTGTCCATACTTAGACTATGCGTAAACAATTGCAGTGGCGGCCCGCGGCGCAACCCGCAACAGACAACCAGGCCGTCCTGCGCGGGCATCCAATGGGCGCAGATCCCGGAAAGACTGACCGATAGGTCCCTTGCTCCCCAGTCATGGCCGACTTACATTGGCAAGGCTCACCTAAGCAAGGTGGAGGTAGCCATGAGTAGTGCAGAAGTCAAGAACTTCGAAAATCCTGATGAGGTGCGGGAATTCCCGCACGGCCGCGGCGACATCGTGGACATCGGCGGCGGCAAGGTAGCGCGCATGACGTTGCAGCCCGGTTGGCGCTGGTCCGAGCACGTCAAGCCGGTCACTGGCACCGATTGGTGCGAGGCGCCGCATTTCCAGTACGTGATCTCCGGAACGATTCGGACGAGAATGGCCGACGGCACGGAGTTCGACGTGCGGGCAGGCGATGTCAACGTGCTGCCCCCGGGGCACGACGGCTGGGTGGTCGGGGATGAACCGGCAGTGGTGATCGACTGGGGAGGCGCGCACAAGTGGGGTAGGGCCTCCTGACAACTGCACTGACGGTTGGGCCGCAGCGCAGCGCCGGGGCGTGCCCGTTCGCGTGCAGCAGAGTTGTGTGGATGCGGGGGCTATGCAGTTGGCCGGACCACGATGTAGCGGAGCCGGACATGGCCGGCGGGCAGCACCTCATGCCCGATCAGTTCCAGCCTCGTGGGCCACTCGTCCGGGCCCAGCGGGGCGCAGTCGAACAGCGTCGGAGTGCCCCGACCACCGATCGCCCACGGCAGCACCTCGATGTGGATCTCGTCGACCAGCCCTTGCCGAAGCAGCGCGCCACCGAGGCGACCACCGCCCGCGCAGACCACGGTCCGCACGCCCAGCAACTCGTGGACAAGTTCCAGGGCCCGTCCGAGCCAGACATGCTCCTGGCCGACCACCAGGTAGGGGATCCCCCGGTTCCGAAGCCGCTCAAGATGCGATTCGGGAGCCGCTCGGGAGGTGAGCACGAGGGCATGCCAGCCCGTCCAGGCAGGATCCGGCCACTCGGTGAACTGCAGATCCACGGCTCCCGCCCCATCGACGACCGCGAACCAGCGCCGGCCGGGAACGTCGACGACCGCGGCGGGCAGGAAATAGTCAGTCTCCACCTCAGAGTCCGTCGCCTCGGCGACGAGAGCCGTCTCCTCCGGGCTGAGGAACGACCCGCTGCCTTCGAGCAACAACTGGGGGTCCAGCGCGTCGCGGACCCACAGATACGGGTCACCGAGTTGCGCGATGACCGCCTTCCAGCGCTCATCGGGAGCCATCAGGTCGTAGCCGGGCGACAGAGTCAGTCGGCCGTCGACGGAAGTCAGGTTGAAGGTGATCAGGCGTGCTCGAGTCACGCTCGCATTGTGCACCCGTTCGATGACAAGCCCGGATCGCCACGCATTGACGGTTCTTCGGATTCGAGGGG
>DAOMFH010000073.1:1520-8307 GCA_035429705.1 Actinomycetota bacterium | reverse complement strand
ACCGCTCGGTGGGTTCGGGCAATCCCGGGGCGACCAACATCGGCCGGGCCATGGGACGCAAGACCGGAATCCTGGTCGGGGTACTCGACGTGCTCAAGGGTCTCCTGCCGGCCGTCGCCTTCCGGTACTTCACCGGCGATGTCGGCGTGGCGGAGGTAGCCGGGTTCGCCGCTGTGCTCGGGCACGTCACCTCCCCGTTCTTGAAAGGCCGGGGCGGCAAGGGCGTGGCCACCTCGCTGGGCGCGATCATGGCCATCCAGCCGATCTGGCTGCTCCCACTGCTCGCCGTGTTCCTGGTCGTGATCCGCGTGAGCCACCGGGTGGGGATCGCCAGTGTCGCCGCCGGACTGACCCTGATCCCCGCCTCACTGGCCTGGCACTCGGCCACCAGCGAGATCGTGTTCGCCTGCGCGATGGCCGGCCTGATCGTGTTGCGGCACCAGAGCAACATCCGGGGTGCGATCGCGGCCCGGATCAGGTCCTGAGTCAGGGTCCGTCGGCCGGGGATCGGCGGGGCCGCACCCGGTCCAAGATGCGTGCGCGCCGTCGCAGCGGCGACGGCGCGGGCCCGGCCGACTGTGGACATCGGCGCGAACTGTCCACAGAAGCGTCGCGGGGGCTTACCGGATGTCCGACCCGCGGCGCAGAGTCGGTGGGTGGGCAATCTGGATTTCGACCGAAGGACGCTGACCCTGCTGGCCGCGGTGCTGGTGGGCGCAGTCGTCGTGACGCTGTTCGTCATGGGGCGCGGGCGCGTCCCGCAGGCAGCACCCGTGGCCGCGGCCGGTGCGCTGCCCACGATCAGCGCCGCCCCGGTCGTCTCGGCCAGTGCCTCCCCGGCCGGGGATGTCGTCGTGGAGGTCGTCGGCAAGGTGCGCCGGCCCGGGGTCGTCACGCTGAACAAGGGGTCCCGGGTGCTGGACGCGCTGGAGGCCGTCGGCGGTACGAGACCGGGGGTGGACACCAGTGACCAGAATCTGGCCAGGGTGCTGGTCGACGGCGAGCAGATCCGGATAGGCCTGGAACCCGTGCCCGCGACCGTCACCGCACCCGGCACCGCGACCAGTGGCGCGCCCATAGACATCAACACGGCATCCCTGGAGGCGTTGCAGGCCATACCCGGGGTGGGTCCGGTGATCGCCACGCGCATCGTCACCTACCGGGAGCAGAACGGCGGGTTCCAGTCCGTGGAACAACTCATGGAGGTGTCGGGGATCGGGGAGGCGACATTCGCGCAGATGCAGCCGATGGTGACGGTCGGCGCTGGTGGATAACCGGAGTCCTGGCCGGGCTGTGGGTGGGGATCTGCCTCGGTGTGGCAGGCCACTGGCCGGTGGCCCTGCCCGCTGTCATGGTGGCACTTGTGTGGCGGCGCTGGTGGGTGGCGTCCGCAGCGATGGCGGTGGTGGCCGGTGTGTGGCTCGGCAGCATCCACCAGGCCTCGGTCGCGGCGAGCGACCTGTCGGAGGGGGGCAGCCGTGAGGTGACGGTGCGACTGACCACCGCCGCCCGCCCGCACACCGGGACCGGTGGGCAGTGGTGGAGTGCTCGCGGGTCGGTATGTGGAGGTGCGCAGCGGGCGAACGTGACCGTGACCGGCCGGGGTGCACCGGCGGCCGGCATGGGCGATGTGCTGACCGCGCGGGTGGCCATCGGCCCGCCGAGATCGCGGGGCGAGTCCGCGACGCTGCGCATCGTCGGCCAGGCGCGGGTGGCTCACTCAACATCGCCTTCGGCCCAGGTTCGCGAGGCGCTTCGGGCGGTGGCCGGCGACGACGATCCCGGCTGGCTGCTGTCCGGCATGGCGCTGGGCATGGATGAGGGGCTGAGCCAGGACGGGTTCGATGACATGCGCGGTTCCGGGCTCAGCCACCTGACCGCAGTGTCCGGGGCCAACTGCGCGGTCCTGGTGGTACTCGTCCACTGGCTCGGTGGCTGGCTGCGGCTCAGACCGACGGTGCGCACCGTCGGTGCAGGTGTGGTGCTGGCTGCCTTCACGGTCACGGTCGGTCCGCAGCCCAGCGTCCTGCGGGCGGTCACGATGGCCGGCCTGACCCTGGTGGCCGGCCTGGTGGGCGGGCGGCGGGCGGCCGGGCACATGTTGCAGGTCAGCGCGGTCGGGCTACTGCTGATCGACCCGTGGTTGGCCTACTCCGTGGGATTCATGCTGTCGATCGCGGCAACCGCGGGCCTGATCGTGCTGGTCGACCGAGGTCCGCTGGCGGCCACGATGGCGGCACAGGTCGCCACGTTCCCGATCCTGCTGGCAATCGGGGGTTCGGTGGGCCTGCGCACGGTGCTGGCCAACGTCGTGGTGGCGCCGCTGGCGATGGTGATCCCGGTGGTCGGTCTGGCCGCGGCCCTGCTCGAGTGGACCCTGTCCTGGAGCGCGCCGCTGGTCGGCGTGGGCCGCCGGATGTGCGTGCTGGTGCTGACCGTCGCGGGCTGGGAAGTTCCCGGACAGTTGCACTGGCTGCCCGGGTGGCCGGGGGTCGCGGTGGCGGCGGTGGTGACCGCCGCCGTGCTCATCCTGGGGCGGCGGCGGATTGTGGTGGTGGCATTCGTGCTGGTCGGCGGGGTCTCGTGGACGGCGGGGGCGGCCGATCCCTGGCCCCCGGCCAACTGGTGGATCGTGGCCTGTGATGTGGGGCAGGGCGACGGCCTGGTGGTCCGCTCGGCCGGGCGCATCCTGGTGGTGGACACCGGTCCGGATCCCGAGGTGATGGACTCGTGCCTGGGCCGGCTGGGCGTCGACGCCATCGACCTGCTGATCATCACCCACTTCCACGACGACCATGTGGGGGGCCTGCCCGGGGTGCTCCGGCAGCGGTCGGTCGGCCAGGTCTGGGTGAGTCCCTGCCGCGAGCCACCCGATCAGTTCGCGGCCGCCTGGCCGGCGCTGTCCGGCCTGCCTGTCAGCGTGCCGGTTCCGGGTACGCAGGTGCAGGTCGGCGACATGGTGCTCAGCGTGATCTGGCCGCAGCGGGTCATCCAGGCAGGATCCGTCCCGAACAACGCCTCGGTCAGCTTCCTGCTGGCCGGACCACAAGGCCGGGCGGTGTTCCTGGGCGACACCGAACCCGAGGCGCACGCCGCGATCCTGCGTTCGGCGGATGTGCGCGCTGATGTCGTCAAGGTTCCGCATCACGGGTCCGCGCAGTTCCTGGTCGCCCTGCCCGGCGCGGTGTCGGCGCGGATCGCGCTGGTCGGGGTGGGTGCCGGGAACACCTTCGGGCATCCCGCCGCGCAGACCGTCCACGCCTGGCAGCAGGCCGGGGCGGCCGTCTACACGACCGAGGACAACGGGGACATCGCGATCACCGACGAGCGGGCCGTCGCCGTCCGCGGGCGGTCACGGTGATCAGTCGACGGCCAGGGAGATCAGGTCGCGCTCCAGGGCATGCAACTTCTGCGCAGCATCCAACTGCTCACCCTCCCGCAGACCGCCCTTGACCCGGGCGTCGAGAGCGGCCAGCAGCGTCACCGCCGATGCGAGCTGGGCGGGCTTCCAGCGCCGGGACTGGGAGCGAAGCGTGCGGACCTTCCAGGGCGGGACGCCGACCTGCCGGGCGATCTCGGCCTCGGACATCCCCGGCGGGCAAGCGGTCAGGCCGATGAGCTGGCGTACGGATGCGGCCACGGCTGCGACGATCGCCGGGCCGGTGCGGGCCCCGTCCGCGGCGATCTGGGCCTGCCGCAAGCGCTGCAGGACTTCCTCCGGCCGGCCCAGCATCACCGCGTCGGCGACCTGGTAGCCGGACAGTTCCGCCACGCCGCGGAAGTACCGGCCGACGACCGTTACGTCGACCGGGTCTGCGTCGGTGTCCGAGGTGAGTTGGTGGGCGGCGGCGCTGAGGTCCGCCAGATCAGTGCCGACCGCCTCGATCAGCAGGGCCAGGGCGTCGGACGTGATCCGCCGCCGGTGCCGCCTGAACTCGGCGGTCACGAAGTCGGTCAGCGCGCGGCCCTTCTTCAGCGGCTGGCAGTCGATGGTCTCGTCGGCTGCCTTCTTCAGGTCCTTCAGGACGGTCGGCCCGGCCCGGCCGCCCCGGTGATGGGCAACGACCGGGGCGGCGCCAGCAGTCGTGATCAGGGTCTGCACGGCGTCTCCGAGCGCGTCCGCCTCCGTCACGACGAGGATGCTGCGGGTCCCGAACAGATCCTCGCCGCTGGCCTCGGCCAGGCGCATGCGCACGTCGGCGGCCCCGCCGCTGATCTCCTCGACCCCCAGGTCCGGTTCGGCCTGCTGCCACCGGCGGACCACGTCCTGGATCGCCCGGGCGGACAGGAACGGATCCGAGCCCGTCAGCAGGACGAGGGTCACCGGGGTTCCTCCGCGGTGGACAGCGCGGCGATGAAGGCCTCCTGGGGAACCTCCACCCGGCCGACCATCTTCATCCGCCGCTTGCCCTCCTTCTGCTTCTCGAGCAGTTTGCGCTTACGGCTGATGTCGCCGCCATAGCACTTGGCCAGCACGTCCTTGCGGATCGCACGGATCGTCTCCCGGGCGATCACCCGGGACCCGATGGCGGCCTGGATGGGCACCTCGAACTGCTGGCGGGGGATCAGCGAACGCAGTTTGCCGGTCATCATCACGCCGTATGCGTACGCCTTGTCCCGGTGCACGATCGCGCTGAAGGCGTCGACCGTCTCGCCCTGCAGCAGGATGTCGACCTTGACCAGTTCGGCGCTCTGCTCACCCTCCGGTTCGTAGTCCAGCGAGGCATATCCCCGGGTCCGGGACTTCAACTGGTCGAAGAAGTCGAAGACGATCTCGGCCAGCGGCAGCGTGTAGCGCATCTCCACCCTGTCCTCGGACAGGTAGTCCATGCCGAGCAGCGTGCCGCGCCGGCTCTGGCACAGTTCCATCACGGTCCCGACGAACTCGCTGGGGGTCAGGATGGTGGACCTCACCACCGGTTCGAACACCTCGCCGACCTTGCCCGCGGGGTACTCGCTGGGGTTGGTCACGGTGTGTTCCGTACCGTCCTCCATGAGGACCCGGTAGACCACGTTGGGTGCGGTGGAGATCAGGTCCAGGTCGAACTCCCGCTCCAGACGTTCCCGCACGATCTCCAGGTGCAGCAGTCCGAGGAAGCCGCACCGGAAGCCGAACCCGAGCGCCGCGGAGGTTTCCGGCTCGAAGACCAGGGCCGCGTCGTTGAGCTTCAACTTGTCCAGGGCGTCGCGCAGCACCGGGTAGTCGGAGCCGTCGATCGGGTAGAGCCCGGAGAACACCATCGGTTTGGGATCCTGATAGCCGTGCAAAGGGTCCGCGGCCGGCCGGCTGAGGCTGGTCACCGTGTCGCCCACCCGGGACTGCCGGACATCCTTCACGCCGGTGATCAGGTAGCCGACCTCGCCGGCGCCGATCGAGTCGGTCGGGACCGGATCGGGGGAGATCACCCCGACTTCCAGGGTCTCGTGGGTGGCCGCCGTGGACATCATCCGGATCCGCTCCCGGGCGTGCAGCGCCCCGTCCACGACCCGCACGTAGGTGACCACCCCGCGATAGGTGTCGTAGACCGAGTCGAAGATCAGCGCCCGGGCGGGGCTCTCGCGGTCACCGGAGGGGGGCGGGATCTGCGAGACGACCTCGTTGAGCAGGTCCTCGACCCCGGCACCGGTCTTGGCACTGACCTGCAGCACACTGTCGGGCGAACAGCCGATGATGTGGGCCAGCTCCGCGGCGTACTTCTCGGGCTGGGCGGCCGGCAGGTCGATCTTGTTCAGCACCGGGATGACGGTCAGGTCGTTCTCCAGGGCCAGCCACAGGTTGGCCAGGGTCTGTGCCTCGATGCCCTGCGCGGCGTCCACCAGCAGCACGGCCCCCTCGCACGCGGCCAGGCTGCGGGACACCTCGTAGCTGAAGTCGACGTGCCCGGGCGTGTCGATCAGGTTGAGGATGTAGGTGCGATCGTCGGCCGCGGTGAAGGGCAGCCGGACCGCCTGCGACTTGATCGTGATGCCGCGTTCGCGCTCGATGTCCATCCGGTCGAGGTACTGCGCCCGCATGGAGCGGTCGTCGACGACGCCGGTCATCTGCAGCATCCGGTCGGCCAGGGTGGACTTCCCATGGTCGATGTGGGCGATGATGCAGAAGTTCCGCAGCAGTGACTCGGGGGTCTGGCCAGGAGCCGGGGCAGCGCCCGCCGGAATAGTCACTGTCCTATAGTTCCATGCGCGCGGCAGCCCGACGCCCCGGGAGGGCGGGCGCCACGCTATCCTGTGGAGGACGCGATTCCGTGCTGCCCAGCGGCAGCCGGGCGCCCTCTGACCTACCGGAACGACAAGGACACCTGAGCACGTGGCGAACATCAAGTCCCAGATCAAGCGGAACAAGACCAACGACAAGGCGCACGAGCGCAACAAGGCTGTGAAGAGTTCGCTGCGCACCGCCTCCCGGCGGGTGCGCGAGGCCCTGGCCGCCGGCGAAGTGGACCGTGCCCGGGAGCTCGCGCGCGAGGCCGGCCGCAAACTGGACAAGGCAGTCAGCAAGGGCGTCATCCACAAGAACCAGGCGGCGAACAAGAAGAGCGCCCTGGACAAGGCGGTCTCCGGCGCCGTCTGATCACCCTTCGGCATCGTTAAGGGGAACCCGCTGCAATCGTCACCCCCGGGTACTAGTGTTGCGGCTACCTGTACACCTATGCGCTGAAGCGAAGGGTAAAAACTGTGGCCAACATCACGACTGGGCGCGAAACTCTCGGACAGACTGCTGAGTCAGTCGCCCACATGATCCTCGACCGGGTCAGTGCGACTCCCAATGCGGAGGCGTACCGGGCGC
>DAOMFH010000073.1:0-1420 GCA_035429705.1 Actinomycetota bacterium | reverse complement strand
CACATGATCCTCGACCGGGTCAGTGCGACTCCCAATGCGGAGGCGTACCGGGCGCCGAACGCGGACGACTCCGCGTGGCGTTCCCTGACATGGAAAGAGACCTACGACGACGTCGAGAAACTGGCTGCCGGACTGCTCTCCATGGGCCTCGAGCCCGAGCAGCGGGTAGCGATCGCCTCGAACACCCGGCTCGACTGGGTCCTGGCCGACCACGCCATCATGCTCAGTGGTGGCGCCACCACCACCGTCTACCCGTCGACCGGGGACAGCGACGTCGCCTACATCCTGGGCGACTCCAACACCCGGTTCCTGTTCGCCGAGGATGACAGCCAGGTCGAGAAGGTCCGTCTGCACAAGGATGAGCTCAACGTCGAGAAGGTGATCCTCATCGATGGCGCCGGCGACGGCGACTGGGTCATCAGCATGGACGACCTGCGTGCCCTCGGTGCGGCCTGGCTCAAGGACAACCCCGAGGGGGTCAAGGAGCGCGCGCGGACGATTCGCGGTGAGAGCCTGGCGACGCTGATCTACACCTCCGGCACGACCGGGCGGCCCAAGGGCGTGGAGCTCCCGCACTCCTGCTGGACCTACGAGGGGGCGTTCGTGGAGAGCCTCGGAATCCTCTCCATCAACGACGTGCAGTTCCTGTGGCTGCCGCTGGCCCACTCGTTCGGCAAGGTGCTGCTGGCCCTGCAGCTGCAGGTCGGTTTCGTCACGGCGGTGGATGGCCGGGTACCGCAGATCGTGGACAACCTGGCGGTCGTCAAGCCCACCTTCATGGCGGCGGTTCCCCGTATCTTCGAGAAGGTCTACTCCAAGGTCGCCCAGACCGCCCTGTCCGAGGGCGGCGCCAAGGCGAAGATCTTCACCTGGGCCTTCACCGTGGGCATCGAAGCCGCGGAGAAGGAGCTGGCCGGACAGAAGGTCGGCGGCATGCTGGGCTTCAAGCGCAACCTGGCCGACAAGCTGGTCTTCAGCAAGATCCGCGAGCGGCTCGGCGGGAACATGCGCTACATGATCTCCGGGTCCGCTGCGCTGAGCAAGGACATCGCGCTGTGGTTCTACGCGGCCGGGCTGCCCATCCTGGAGGGCTACGGCCTGACCGAGACGAGTGCGGCCACCTGCGTCATGCGCCCTGACCGGATCAGGTTCGGCACGGTCGGCGAGCCGGCTGCGGGTACTGAGATCAAGATCGCCGACGACGGCGAGATCCTGATCCGCGGCGGCGGCGTGATGCGCGGCTACCGCAACCTGCCCGATGCCAACGCCGAGGTGATGCTGGGCGACGGCTGGTTCGCGACCGGCGACATCGGCGAGATCGACGACATGGGCCGGGTGAAGATCACCGACCGTAAGAAGGACCTCGTCAAGACCTCCGGCGGCAAGTACATCGCCCCGTCGGCGATCGAGAGCCAGTTCA
>DAOMFH010000072.1:0-8343 GCA_035429705.1 Actinomycetota bacterium | reverse complement strand
TCACGGCGATCGGCGATCAAGCGGCCATCGAGCGGGAACTGGCCCACGACGACTACCTGCGCGGATACCAGGCCGCGGTCGAGTTCTTCGGCCTCGGGTACGAACAGACCCGCCGGCCGGCGGTGACCATCCCCGGGTTCGACGGCCCGCTGAACGTCGATTACGCCACGCCCATCCCGGCCAAGGAGGCAAGATCATGACGGTACTCGTGATCGACAACTACGACAGTTTCGTCTACAACCTGGTCCAGTACCTCGGTGAACTACAGGTCGACTGCGCGGTCTTCCGCAACGACGAGATCGGACTCGACGAGGTCGCCGGCTACTCCGGAGTGCTGCTCTCCCCGGGGCCGGGCACCCCGGACCGGGCGGGTGTCTGCATGGACCTCATCCGGCGCCACGCCGGGCGAATCCCCATCTTCGGAGTGTGCCTCGGCCACCAGGCGATCGCGCAGGTGTACGGGGCGACCGTGAGCAGGGCACCGGAACTGTTGCACGGGAAGACATCGCTGGTGGAGCACGACGGCCGGGGGGTGTTCGAGGGGCTGCCCAACCCGATGACCGCGACCAGGTACCACTCGCTGGCCGTCGAGGCCGACACGGTGCCCGCCGAACTGGAGGTGAGTGCCCGCAGCGACTCCGGGGTGATCATGGGACTGCGGCACCGGGAACTGGCGGTGGAGGGGGTGCAGTTCCACCCCGAGTCGGTGCTGACCGAGGGCGGACACCGGATGCTAGCGAACTGGTTGGCCGTCTGTGGGGACTCTGACGCGGTCCGCCGCAGCGAGGGCCTCACCCCGGTCGTGGGCTGAGACTGTTCGCGGTCCATCTGCGACCTGGGGCGTGCGCTGGCTCCGGGACCGGCTTACGGGATCCCTGAGCGTCGCTTGCCCCACGGACCCAGCAGCCCGCGCTCGGCCCCGGCGTCCACTGCGTCCGGACTACGGCTGATCGCCGGCTGCGGGGGTTTCGGTGGGCGGGGGACTCGGCTCCTGGGTCTTCGTCGGCGTTGGTGTCGGTGTCGGTGTCGGTCCAGTGGAGACCGTGATCGTTACGGTTGTCCCCTTCTTGACCTGCGCTCCGGCGCTGGGGTTCTGGCTGAACACGACTCCCACTGGCTGGTCCGACGGCGCGGAGGAGACCGACACGTCGAGTCCCGCCTTCGACAAGGCCGACGTGGCGGCGGACTGCGTGAAGCCGATCACGCCGGGCACTTCCACGACGCCGGTGGACACCTCGATGTTCACCTTGGTTCCGACGTCCACGGTGGTGAAGGCGTCGGGATTCTGGTTGAGGACCAGTCCTTCGGGCTGGCTGGACTCCACCTGGCGCACGTTGCCGAGTTCGAGTTTCGCGTCGTGCAGCGCGGTCCGGACCGCGTCCAGGCTCGTGAGACCCTCCAGCGGCGGCACCTGGGTCTGCTGCTTGCCGGCGGAGACCGTCACGGTCACCGCCTCGCCCTCGGTCAGTTGGGTGTCCGCCTCGGGGTCCTGGGCAAGGACGGTGTCCTCCGGCTTGTCGGAGGTCTGCGGGGTCTGGGCGCCCAGTTTGAGCCCCTTGGCCTCCAGGATCTGCTGGGCGTCATCGATGTTCTTGCCCACGACGTTGGGAACGGTGACCCGTTGACCGGAACCCCCGCTGAACAATCCGCGCCCGACGAAAAGCGCCGCCGCGGCCACCGCGAACAGCAGCACGGCGATCCCCAGCCATGCCCAGGGGCTGCGCTTGCCCGAGCCCGCGGTCCCGTCCGGCGAGGTCACCGGGGCCAGCGAGGCGGTTGTCGCCGACGTCGCGGGGATGGTCGCTCGCACACCCGGTGCCGCGACGGTCAACGGCAGTCCGGACTGCGCGCGTTCGATGTCCGCCCGGAACTCGTTGGCGCTCTGATAGCGGTCCTGCGGGTTCTTCGCCAGGGATTTGAGCACCAGTGCGTCCAGCACCGGCGGCACGGTCGGGTCGAGTTGCGACGGCGGGGTGGGCGGCTCACTGACGTGCTGGTACGCCACGGAAACGGCGCTCTCCCCCTGGAAGGGGGGCCGGCCGGTGAGCAACTCGTACAGCAGGCACCCGGCGGAGTAGAGATCGGAGCGAGCGTCGACCACCTCACCGCGGGCCTGCTCAGGGGACAGGTACTGGGCGGTGCCCATGACCGCGTTCGCCTGGGTCATCGTGGCCTGCGAGTCGGCCACCGCCCGGGCGATGCCGAAGTCCATGACCTTGATGTCGCCGTTGCGGGTGAGCATCACGTTGCCCGGCTTGATGTCGCGGTGGATGATTCCGTGGGCGTGCGAGTAGCCCAGTGCGCTGAGCACCCCGGACATGATCTCCAGCGACCGCTCGGGCAGCAGCCTGCGGCCGCTGCTCATCAACTCCCGCAGAGTGTGCCCGTCCACGTACTCCATGACGATGTAGGGGACCATGGCGTGCTCGGCCCCGTCGTCGAGGACGTCCTCGCCGGTGTCGTACACCGCCACGATGTTGGGGTCGTTCAGGGACGCCGCGGACTGGGCCTCCCGGCGGAAGCGGCTCTGGAAGGCCGGATCCGCTGCCAGTTCAGGGCGCAGGACCTTGACGGCCACCCGCCGGTTGAGCCGCAGGTCCCGGCCCTCGAACACTTCGGCCATGCCGCCGCGACCGAGGGTTTCGCCGAGTTCGTAGCGTTCGCCGAGCCGCCGGCCTGTGGTCACTGGGTCCTCCTCGGGCTCATCGTTGCAGCACCGCCTCGATCACAGCGCGCGCGATGGGGGCGGCCACGGCGTTTCCGCTGACCTCCGGGCGGCCCGCGTTCTCCACCGCGACGGCCACAGCCACCTGCGGGTCCTCGGCCGGCGCGGCGGCCACGAACCAGGCGATGTTGGGGCGGCCCCCGCCGGTCTCGGCGGTCCCCGTCTTGCCGGCGACGTTCACCCCGGGAATGCGGGCATTGGAGCCGGTGCCGGAGTTCACGACCTGCACCATCATCGCGGTCAGCTCGGCCGCGTTCGCCTGCGACATGGCCCGTTCGAAGGGCTTCGGCTGGGTGTTGGACAGGACCGTGAGATCCGGTGCTAGGACCTGGTCGATCAGATACGGGTACATCGTCGTCCCCTGGTTGACGATCGCGGCGGTGACCATGGCCATCTGCAGTGACGTCGCCCGCACATCGAACTGGCCGATCGCGCTCATGGCCGTCTGGGCGGGGTCGGGGTTCTTCGGGAAGCGTGAGGTGGCCGAGGTCATCGGCACGTCGAACGAGGTCTCGAAGCCGAACTTCTGCGCCTGCTTGCGCAGGGCGTCGGCGCCGAGTTCGTTGCCCAGGTACGCGAAGGCGCTGTTGCAGGAGATGGCCAGCGCGTTGGCCAGGGTGGTCTTGTCGTCGGGCCCGCAGGGCGCACCGGACCAGTTGGCCAGCGAACGGCTCGAGCCGGGAAGCGGGTAGGACGCGGGTCCGGGCAGCACCGACCCCGGCTGGTAGCCCGCTTCCAGTGCCGCAGCCGCGGTGACCAGTTTGAACGTCGAACCGGGCGGGACGGTCTGAACCAGCGGCCGGTTGAGCAGGGGCTTGTTCGGGTCGGCGTTGAGCTGCTCGTAGTAGTCCTTCGCCGCCGCAGCGTCGTGGGTGGACAGGCCGTTGGGGTCGAAGCTCGGCGACTGCACCAGGGCCAGGATCTCCCCGGTCTTGGGGTCGAGCGCGGTGACGGATCCGACCTGGCTGCCCAGCCCGGAAGCGGCTGCCTTCTGTGCGGAGGCCAGCAGCGTGGTCTGCACCGCCCCGCCCTCCGGTACCCGGCCGGCGACCAGTTGCTGGATGCGGTCGACGAACAGCCGGGAGTCCTTGCCCGAGAGGATCTCGTTCTCGGTCCGTTCCAGTCCGGTGGCCCCGTACAACGAGGAGTAGAACCCGGTGGCCGGGGCGTAGAGGACACCGTCCGGGTAGGTGCGCAGGAACTTGTACGCCTGCTTGGGGGTGGGAACCGACCGGGCCACGGGCTTGGTGCCGACCAGGATCGGACCGCGCTGGCGCTGGTATTCGGCCAGCACGGTGCGCTGATTGCCCGGTTCGGCGTTGATCCGGGGGGCGAGCACGAACTGCTGGAGCGTCAGGTTGATGACCAGCAGCAGGGCCAGGATGCCGAACACCCAGCCGAGACGTCGGATGGCGCGGATCATCGGTCGATCCCCACCCGGATCATCTGGGTGAGCGCCTCGTCGGCGCTCTGCGCGACCACGGCCGGACGCCGGTTCCGGTCGCTGATCCGCAGCAGCAGCGCGATCATCATCCAGTTGCACACCAGCGCTGAGCCGCCGTAGGACAGGAACGGCGTGGTCAGCCCAGTGAGCGGGATCAGCCGGGTGACCCCGCCCATGGTCACGAAGACCTGCAGCGCGAAGACGCTGGAAAGGCCCACGGCCAGCAGCGTCCCGAACGGGTCCCGGCAGGCCAGACCCGTGCGCAGACCCCGTTCCACCAGGATCGCGAACAGGACCACCACGGCCATCATTCCGGCCAGACCCAGTTCCTCCCCGAGCGCCGCGGCGATGAAGTCGGTCTTCGCGAAGGGGATGAAGGAGGGATGTCCCTCACCCAGGCCGGTTCCGAACAGCCCGCCGCTGGCCAGGCCGAACAGGGCCTGCACGAGCTGGTAGCCCTCGTCATTGGCGTAGGTCCAGGGGTCCAGCCAGATCTTGACGCGCAGCTGGACGTGCCCGAAGGCCAGGTAGCCCAGTACCGCCGCCAATGCGAACAGGGCCGCGCCGACGATCAGCCAACTGCGGCGCTGGGTGGACACGTACAGCAGAATCACGAACACCCCGAAGAACATCAGGGCGGTGCCCAGGTCACGCTGGAAGGCCAGCACCCCCAGGGTGACCAGCCAGGCGACCAGCAGCGGCCCGAGATCGCGCCCGCGCGGGATCCCCAGGCCCAGCACCTTGCGCCGCACGGTGGCCAGGGCCTCCCGCTTGCGGACCAGATAGCCGGCGAAGAAGATCGTCAGCGCGATCTTCGCCAGTTCGGAGGGCTGGAACGACAGCGGGCCGATCCGGACCCACAACCGCGCACCGTTGATGCTGGTTCCCAGCAGCGGGACCAGGGGGAGCAGCAACAGGGCCAGGCCGGCCACCAGCGAGGTGTAGGTGTAGCGCTGCAGCCGCCGGTGGTCGGTGACCATGAACAGGACCAGGGTGAACAGCGCGAGGGCGACCAGGACCCAGGTGGCCTGTGCCACGGCGTCGGGGCTGGGCATTTTGGTGTCGTTGGCCTCGGCGCGCAGTTGTTCGGCCACGTCCAGCCGGTGGATCATGACCAGGCCGAGCAGGTTGAGCAGCACCGCCACCGGGTAGAGCACCGGGTCGGCGTGGGGTGCCAGCCGGCCGATGACCAGGTGCCCGGCGAGGATGACCACCGCGCTGCCGATCGCGACCGCGAGGGAATCCACCGGCAGGGTGCCCCGCGTGGCCAGGTCGACGACTGCGTAACAGGTGTTGCCGATGATCCAGGCGACGAACAGCAGACCCAGTTCCGCTCGGCGGGGGGTGTACTTCACGGTGTCGCTCCAGCCCTGGTCCCGGTGCCCGGACAGCCCTCGGTCTTGGGCTTCGTGCGGCAGGTCGCCGCCTGTTCGTCCAGGTTGGTGACGATGCGGGCGGCATCCTCCCGACTGGTCGCCGCGATGGTCGCGTTGACCAGTTCCTGGGTGTAGACGGGCAGTTGCACGCTGGGGATGTCGGTGGTCTCCACGACCGTGGACAGCGGCACGGACCCGATCTGCTGGGGAATCCCGCGGTAGACGGTGACGAACCCGTCCTGGCTGCCGACGTAGTACTGCCGGGAGATCCACCACCAGGTCCCGCCGACCAGGCCGAGGAACAGAGCAACGGCGATACCCAGGCCGATCCAGCGCCAACGCCGTCGTGGGGGCGTGGGCTCGAACTGCTCCTCGCCGGACGCCACGGTTGCCTCCGCGAGTTGGCTGTCCTGCGGGAAGTCCACGCCGGGAAGTCGGGAACGGGTGCGCGGTTCGGCCGCCGCCCCGACGACCACCGGACGGTTGCCCACCGGCGGGTCGTCCACCTGCGCCACGTCGGCGACCACGCAGGTGACGTTGTCCGGCGCGCCGCCTTCCAGGGCGGCCTCGACCAGGGCCGTCACCGCGCCCGGGGGGTCGCTGCTGCTGAGCAGTTCCCGGATCCGGGCGTCACTGAGGACGCCGGACAGGCCGTCGCTGCACAGCAGGATGCGATCGCCGGCGTGCACCTCGCGGATGCTCAGATCAGGCTCCACGGTGTTGATCCCGTCGATGGCGCGGATCAGCAGGTTGCGCCGGCGGTGGGTGCTGGCCTGCTCCTCGGTGATCTGGCCGGCATCGACGAGTGTCTGTACGTAGGTGTGGTCCTTGGTCAGCCGCACGAGGTCGCCGTTGCGCAGCATGTAGGCGCGGGAGTCGCCGACGTGCGCGATGGACGCGCGATCACCCTGCCAGCACACCACCGTGACGGTTGTGCCCATGCCCAGGAAGTCCGGCTGCTCGGCGATGATGTGCCGCATCTCCAACTGGGCTTCGTCCACGGCGTCGGCCAACTGGGTCAGCACGTCCTCGCTGTCCGCGATCGGCAGCCCCGCGATGATCGCTGTGACCGTGGCGCTGGCCATCTCCCCCGCGACGTGCCCACCCATCCCGTCCGCGACGATGAGCAGGTTGTCGCTGGCGTAGCCGGAGTCCTCGTTGCGCTGGCGCACCAGGCCGACGTCGCTGCGCGCCGCGTAGCGGAAGACCAGGGGCATGGCGCTACTTCCGCAACTCGAGCACGGTCTGCCCCACCCGCAACGACTGCCCCATCTGCAGCACCGTCGGCGAGGTCAGCCGGGTCTTGCCGATCCACGTGCCGTTGGTGGAGCCGAGGTCCTCAGCCACCCACTGCCCCTCGTGCGGGAACAGCCGGGCATGCCGGGCAGACGCGTACTCGTCATCGATCACCAGAGTCGAGTCCGGCGCCCGGCCGATGGTGATCGGGGAACCCCCCAGCGGGATCACCGTGCCGGACAGGTGACCACTGGTGACGACCAGGTTGTTCGCGTGCCGCCGGGAGACGCGGGGCTGACGCTTGGGCCTTGGTTCCGAGCGTGGTCGTGGGGGCAGTGCGGCAGCCCCCTCGGGCGGGGCCTCAAGATCGCGCCGCAGGGCACCCAGGGCGAACATCACGAACAGCCACAGCGCGATGAGAATCCCCCAGCGCAGCAGGGTCAGGACCAGTTCGCTCACGATGCGCTCCGGAACGTCAGGTTGGTGGAGCCGATCGTGATGATCGCCCCATCCCGCAGAGGGTATTCAGCGATAAGAGTGCCATTGACGTACGTGCCATTGGTGGACCCGAGGTCGCGCAGGATGATGTCGCTGCCGATCCGGATCTCCGCATGGTGCCGGGAGACGCCGGGGTCGTCGATGCGGATGTCCGCGTCCGTTCCCCGGCCGATCCGGGTCACGTCTTTGTGGAGCGTGAAGGTGCCGTGGGCGCCTTCCAGACGAGGGGCGGAGCCGGCCGGGGGACCAGCGGCGGGCGCCACATCGTGGTCCACCCGCGCCTCACTGATGATCTCGACCGTGCCCTGGGGGCGGCCCTCGCCCGGCTGCATCGCCACCGTGACGCTTCCCAGGAACGAGTACTGCTGCTGGGCGGCGTAGTCGCGGATCATGACCGCGAACTCCTCGACGAGGGCCTCGTCGTAGACGCTGAGCCGGTCGTAGTCCAGTTGGCTGACCACCACTGTGTAGACATTGGGAACCACGGTCCGGGCCCGGGAGACGACGGCGGCCCGGGAGTCCATCTCGTTCTGCAGCGCGGCGGCGATCTCGACTGGTTGCACTTCGGACTTGAACGCCTTGGCGAACGCGCCGTTGACGGCACGATCGACCCGCTGCTCGAAGCGATCCAGCAATCCCACGTCGCACCTCCATGATCAGGGTAGTGGGTGGCTCACCCTGAGCACCGGAGCACGCCGAATGGTGGCCGGCTTCACAGAGCCAGCCGCCGGCGAACCCGCGGGAGATTCCCGGGTCCTGGCTTGCCGAACGGCGGGGTGCGGTGCCTGAGGGTCCGCCGGGGGGTGCGGGTTCGTCCGAGTGTCCTGGCGTGTGTAGCGGCTGCGAACAGTAGGTTGTGCCCCCTCGCCCACCGGTTCGTGGGACGAGAAGCCGCCACCGCCTCGCACGTGCCGCGCATCTTCGACCGGTGTCGTCCGGGCCGGGCGACTAGGGTTGCCATGTGAGCAGACAGTCGCGGATGCGGGCCTCGGCGGTGTTGGGCAGGCAGTGGCTGATCGCCGCTGGCGCTCCGCCGGCTCTGCTGGATCCCACGTGCGAGGACG
>DAOMFH010000071.1:0-8589 GCA_035429705.1 Actinomycetota bacterium | reverse complement strand
ACCATCTACGACGACGACGACGAGGCCGATCGCCTCTGGCAGGAACTCGTGGGCCTGCCGCCGGAGCGGATTCAGCGCCGGGGGATGACGGACAACTACTGGTCGATGGGCGTGCCGGGACCCTGTGGCCCGTGCAGCGAGATCTATTACGACCGGGGGCCCGAGTACGGCCGCGCCGGCGGACCGGTGGCCGACGAGGACAGGTACCTGGAAGTGTGGAACCTCGTCTTCATGCAGTTCATGCGCGGTGAGGGTCCCGGCAAGGAGGGGTTCCCGATCCTCGGGGAGTTGCCGGCCAAGAACATCGACACGGGCCTCGGTCTGGAGCGGATGGCCGCGATCCTGCAGGGGGTCGACAACATCTACGAGATCGACACGACTCGCGCCACCATCGACACCGCCGAGGCGATCACCGGCCGGCGGTATGGGCGCGACCACGCCGACGACGTCGCGCTGCGGGTGGTGGCCGACCACTCCCGGACCTGCGCATTCCTCATTTCCGACGGCGTGCTTCCCGGCAACGAGGGCCGCGGTTACGTCCTGCGGCGACTGCTGCGCCGCGTGGTGTTCAACATGCGACTGCTCGGGGCGCACGAGCCGACGATGAGTCAATTGATCGGCAGCGTGATCTCGTCGATGTCGCCGCAGTATCCGAGCCTGCAAACCGACGCCGGCCGGATCGAGACCATCGCGGTGGCCGAGGAGGAGGCGTTCCGGCAGACGCTGCGTTCGGGCACCTCCGTGTTCGACACCGCTGTGGCGAAGACGAAATCTCGCGGCGCCGCCACCCTGTCCGGGGCGGATGCCTTCGCCCTGCACGACACCTACGGGTTCCCGATCGACCTCACGCTGGAGCTGGCCGCCGACCAGGGTCTGCAGGTGGACCGGGACGGGTTCGCCGAACTCATGCAGCAGCAGCGGCAGCGCGCCAAGGCCGACGCCGTTGCCCGCAAGGCCGGCGTGACGCCGCTGACCGCCTACCGGGAGGTCATGGAGGCGTCCGGCGAGACCGAGTTCACCGGCTACGACGAGTGGGAGTCCGAGGGCCGCGTCCGGGGGCTGCTGCGCGACGGGGAGTCGGTCACATCGGCCGCGGCTGGGGAGTCGGTGGAGGTGGTCCTGGACCGCAGTCCCTTCTACGCCGAGGCCGGCGGGCAGTTGGGCGACCACGGGATCATCCGGCTCGACGACGGCACGACCCTGCGGATCGACGACGTGCAGACCCCGGTCCCCGGGTTGTGGGTGCACCGCGCCCAGGTGCTGGAAGGCGAGGCCGCCGTGGGCGCCTCCGCGGTCGGCATCGTGGACGTGGAGCGGCGGCGGGCGATCTCGCGTGCCCACACGGCCACGCACATGATCCACAAGACCTTCCGGGAGATGCTCGGGGAGACCGCCACACAGATGGGTTCGGAGAACGCCCCGGGGCGGTTGCGCTTCGACTTCCCGTACCCCGGGGCGGTTCCCGACAGCGTCCTGCGCGACGCGGAGGAGCGGGTCAACACCCTGCTGCTGGAGGACATGACGGTCACGGCGCGGTACATGAGCCAGGACCAGGCCCTGGAGATGGGCGCGATGGCGCTGTTCGGCGAGAAGTACGGCGACACCGTCCGGGTGGTGTCCGTGGGGGACTGGGCGCACGAACTGTGCGGGGGGACGCACGCGCACCGCAGCGGACAGCTGGGCGTGGTCTCGTTCATCTCCGAGGGGTCGATCGGCTCGGGCGTACGCCGTGTCGAGGCGCTGGTCGGTTCGGACGCCTACCAGTACCTGGCCCGCGAGCACCTGCTGGTGTCGGCGCTGAGCACGATGCTGAAGAGCCCGCGGGAGGACCTCGTCGAACGCGTGGGCGCGACCGTGGAGAAGCTGAAGAACGCCGAGCGGGAACTGGCGCGCCTCAAGCAGGAGGCCATGATGGCCAACATCGGTTCGATCCTGGGGGAGGGGCAGCAGGTCGGGGCGTTCCGGCTGTGGACGTTGCAGGCGCCGGCGGGCACCGACGCCAAGCAGTTGCGGGAGATCGCCTTGACCGGTGCTCGTACCGCGCGCACGGATGTCCCCGCTGCGGTGCTGGCGTCCGCGGTCGTGGACGATCGGGTGTCGCTGATCGCCGCGGTGAATGCGCAGGCCCAGCAGCAGGGGCTGTTCGCCAACGACCTGCTCAACCGGGCACTGCCGGCGGTGGACGGACGCGGCGGCGGCAAGAAGGACGCCGCCCAGGGGGGCGGGTCGAAGCCCGCAGGGATCCCGGACGCTTTCGCGGCGGCCGTGGCCTTCGTGCGCGGGCTGCCCGGCTAGTGCGCCCAGGGGTGCGACTGGCGGTTGACGTCGGTTCCGTGCGGATCGGGGTCGCCCGCAGCGACGCCTCGGGCACCCTCGCGGTCCCGGAACGGACCCTCGACGCCCGCAAGGCCTGGCTGGACGAACTGCGGGGCATCGTGACCGACTATGAACCGATCGAGATCATCATCGGGCTGCCGGTGTCCCTCGACGGCCGGGAACATGCTGCGGCGCAAAGGGTCCGCGAGGTGGCCACCCAGATCCGGCAGGCATGCCCCGACGTGCCGGTGAGATTCGTCGACGAGCGGCTGACCACATCGGCGGCACAAGCCCGGTTGCGCGAGGCGGGCAGGAGCGTGCGCAGCGGGCGGAGTGTCATAGACCAGGCTGCTGCTGTCATCATGCTGCAGGAGTCCTTGGACACGGAGCGTGCCACGGGCTCGGGACCCGGCACGCTGATGGACGGATAGCGATGAGCGAACTCGGCTTGGACATGCAGGTGGAGCCGCCGCGCCGCCGCGACCCGGAACGCAAGGGGCGGGGGGCGGTGATCCTGGCCCTGATCGTGTTCGTCCTGGTGATACTGGGCATCGGTGGCCTGCTGTTGCGCGAACTCGTGCTAGCCAATTCAGCCGACTACTCCGGCGATGGCTCCGGCGAGGTCGTCGTGCAGGTGTTGGAGGGGCAGACCCTGTCCGAGATCGGCGACACGCTCAAGGAGGCGGGGGTGGTGGCCAGCGCCCGCTCCTTCATCAACGCGACCGCCGGCAACGACCAGGCGCAGACCATCGCGCCCGGCTACTACCGGTTGCAGACCCGGATGAGCGGTGAGGCCGCCCTGGCCGCGATGCTGGACCCGGCCAACCTGGTGGTCACCAAGGTGGTTCTCCCCGAGGGTCTGCGCGGGGACCAGGTGGTGCACCGGCTGGCGCAGGCCAGCGACATCCCGGAGGCCAGGTTCGAGGCAGCCATCGCGGATGCCGAACAACTGGGCCTGCCCAAGTTCGCCAAGGGCCGCGCCGAGGGGTTCCTGTTCCCCGCCACCTACCAGTTCCCGCCCGGCGACGGCCCACGCGACATGGTCGAGGCGCTGATCACCCGGTACAACGAGGCCGCGGCCGCCATGGACTTCGTGGCGCGCTCCAAACCCACCGGGTACTCGCCCTACGAAGTGATGATCGTCGCCAGCCTCGTGCAGGCCGAGGGCCACCCGAACGACTACGACAAGGTCGCCCGGGTCATCTACAACCGGCTGGCCGCCGGCATGCCGCTGCAACTGGACGCGACAGTGAACTACGCGCTGAAGAGCAGCGACATCAACCTGTCCCGCGGTGCGATCGCGACCCGCTCGCCGTACAACACGTACCGGCACAAGGGTCTGCCGCCGACCCCGATCAACCAGCCCGGCGACGCGGCGATGGCCGCGGCGCTGAAACCGGCCAAGGGTGACTGGCTGTTCTTCGTGACCGTCAACCCCGACACCGGCCAGACCAAGTTCACCCACCGCTACAAGGAGTTCCTCAAGTTCAAGAAGGAGTTCGAGAAGTACATCGCGGAGAACCCGTGACCCGACACCGGACAGGGATCGGCTGATGCGACGGGCGGCGGTACTCGGGTCCCCGATTTCCCACAGTCTCTCCCCGGCGCTGCACCGCGCCGCCTATCGGGCCCTGGGTCTGGACTGGTTCTACGAGGCGCTGCAGGTTGAGATCGGCCAGCTACCCGGTTTCGTCGACGCGCTCGACGAAACGTGGGTCGGCCTGTCGCTGACCATGCCGCTGAAGGAGGCGGTGCTGGACCTGGCCCGCGAGGTCGACCCGCTCGCCCGGGTCACTGACTCGGCCAACACACTGCTGCTGCCGCAGCGGCACGCGCTGAACACCGATGTGGACGGGCTCGTGACTGCTCTGCGCCGGGCGGGATTGGTTGCACCCGCGGGGTTCACCGGCACCGTCATCGGAGCGGGTGCCACCGCGCGCTCGGCGATCGCTGCGATGCGCGAACTCGGGGCTGCCCAGGTGCAACTGCTCGCCCGCCGGCCGGAGGCGGCCGATCCCACCCGCCGGACGGCCGACCTGTTGGGGGTTCCGCTGCTGGTGCGGCCGCTGACCGAGGTGGGGCCCTTGAGCGCTCCGCTGGTGATCTCGACGATTCCGGCCGGTGCGGCCGACCACTTGGCAGGCGCAGTGCCGGCCCGGCCCGGCCTGTTGCTGGATGTCGTGTACGCGCCGTGGCCCACGCCCCTGGCCCGGGCCTGGCAGGCCGGCGGTGGGCGGATCGTGTCCGGCCTGGAGATGCTGCTGGGTCAGGCCGAGCGGCAGGTTGAACTCATGACCGGCCGGCCGGCCCCCACCGACGCGATGCGGGCGGCTCTGCCCGGTGCGTGACCGACGGGCATCCCTGGGGGGAGGTTGACCGGGGCGGGTGAACACCCACGGCGCGCGGCGTTGATCACCCACCGGGCGGGTCGATTCGGCCATACTCGGAGGCAGTTCCATCCGAAAGGAAACAGTTGATGGCCGACATTGAGGTCCCCCATCCCGGCGCCTTCCAGATCGTGGGTCGCCTGCTGAGCGACGCACTGCGAGATCACCCTGACGTGCAGTGGCTGGGACTCGTCTCCGAGGACGGTTTCGCGATCGCGTCCGAGGGCAGTCTCGGGATCGACAACGACGAGGTCGCGGCTGCGGCGGTCCGCATGATGGTGCAGGTTCGGGGCATGTCCAAGGCGTTGGGCCAGGTGAGTACTTCCCAGATGCTGCTGGAGGGCAGCGAGAACGGGATCTGTGTCATAGACAAGGATCCCTGGGTGCTGGTCGTGGTGGGGGCCGAAGGGGTTCCCATCGGATTGCTGCGCTACGAGGCGCGGGAGATCGCTGAGACCTTCCCGATGGGCCGGCGCGCGCAACTTCCGGCGGCATCCCTCGACGATGACTCCGAGGATCTGCCGGTCACCGCGGACTGGGCCGAACTGGCCACCGGCTCGTTCCCAGCAGGACAGTTCGATGATCGCGCTTCGCTCGTGCCTGACCTTGACTTCGGACCGGAATCGGCCGATGAGAGCATCGTGATTCAACCGGATGTGGAGCCGGAGATCCGGTGGGCCGACGAGCCCGCCGCCTCTGCTGCGCCCGGTGGGCTGGTGGTCGACGATCTGACGGCGGACGTCGCCCCGGACATCTTCGCGCAGACCGGTCCGGAGCTGGTTGAGGAGCTGGAGATGCCCTCGGTCGGCGTGGAGGATTTCTCGGATTGGGGGATCGCCCAGCCCGGGGTGGTCGACGAGCCGATGTTCGATCTTCCCGCCCCCGACGAGGTCGTCCCGATGGCCTTTGAGATGCCGGCTACCGGCACCCCGACCGGGCAGGCCTCCGACGAATTCGCAGTCCCGTCCACGCTGGATCCGTCCGTCTTCGACCTTCCCGCACCATCCGGGCTTGAGCAGAGCGGCGGCTTCGACGACCTCTCCGATCTGGCGCCCCCGGCCGGGCCGGTGTTCGAACTGCCCCCGCCGGCAGGGCCGGCATTCGACCTGCCACCGCCCGGGTAGGCCGTGATGCTGCTGACCGGCTCGTTGGAGGCTTTCCGGGTCCAGGACGTCCTGGGCCTGGTCACGCGCAAGCCGGGACAGTGGTTGATCACGCTCAGTGGCGGTCCCCGGGGGCGTCACGGGTTCATCGGTGTGCGTGACCGGTCGGTGGTCTGCGCGTCGGCCGACAACGGCCGGCAGGATCTCGCCCGTCGGCTGGTGATCCGGGGGGCGATCGGTACGACGGGGTTGTCCGAGGCGCTGCGCCGCGCCGGCGAGGACCGGCTTGGTCTCGTCCAGGCCCTGGCCGATGGTGACAAGGTGGAGCCGGGACTGGTTGATGAGTGCGTACGCGAGCACCTGGTCAGCGCCATCGCCTCGCTGACGCACTGGCGCGCGGGCAGCTTCTCGGTGGATGGGGTGCCTCGTCTCACCGACGACGTCGAGGTCGAACTGCCGGTGACACAGCTCGGCGTCCTTGTCACGCAACTGCTCCAGAGGTGGCGTCCGGCCTACGACCAGTTGGGCGGGCCCGGCACTGTGATGGCGCCGCACCCCGGTGAGGTGAGTGCCCGGCTGCGCGGTCTGCACTCGCTCATCGACGGGCACCGCAGCGTGGGGGAGTTGACTGTGGCCTCGGGACATGGCGAGGTGGGTGCGGTGGTGGATCTGGCCGAACTCGTGACAGCCGGTTGTGCGACCCCGGTGACCGGATCCATGGGCGCCCTCGAGCAGCGGCTGGCGATGCTGGCCGCTCTGGAGGCACCGGACTCCGAGGCGCGTCCCGCTCGCTCACTGTCCGTGATCTCTGGTGGCGGTGACACGGTGGCGCAGACGGCTGCCCAGAACCGGGTCCGCGCCGGTCGAAAGGTCGCGAGCGGAGCAGACCACGACACCTCGGACGAACTGCTGACCACGCTCCTGCGAGGGGTGCGCGGAGTATGAAGCAGCTTGGCGACATCCTCGTCAGCCGGGGACTGATCAGCAAGGAGCAACTCGACGAAGCGCTCATGGCACAGCGCGGTCAGGGTCACTCCCTCGGCCGGGTGCTCATCGACCTCGGCATGCTCAGCGAGTCGCAGGTGGTGCAGGCGCTCGCTTCACAGATCGGCATGCGGTTCGTGGAATTGAGCGAGGTGACCCTCGATGGGGCCGCGCTGTCCAAAGTCGCGGGTGCGGTCTGCCGCCGGCATCGCGCGATTCCGATCGGTTTCGAGAAGGGCCGGCTCGTGGTCGCCATGAGCGATCCGGCCAACGTCTTCGCCATCGACGACATCCGCTCGGCCAGTGGCATGTCGGTGGTGCCGGTGGTGGCCACCGCCACCGATGTTGCCGCCGCGCTGGATCGGCACTACCGGGCCGACGGTGAACTCGACGAACTCACGATGGCCATCGACGTTGAGGACGATGAGGAGGATCTCGCATCGCTGAAGGAGGTGGTCGAGGACGCTCCGATCGTCAAGTTCGTGAACCTGCTCATCACCCAGGGGATTCAGGACCGCGCATCGGACATCCACCTCGAGCCCACCGAGTTCGACATCCGTGTCCGCTTCCGGATCGACGGCGTGCTGCATGAGGTCATGCGCTCGCCGAAGTCGATCCAGTCCGGGGTGATCAGCCGGCTGAAGATCATGGCGGACATCAACATCGCCGAGCGCCGGATTCCGCAGGACGGTCGCCTGTCGGTGACCAGTAACGGGCAGAAGGTGGACCTACGGGTGGCCACGCTGCCGACCGTGTGGGGCGAGAAGATCGTCCTGCGGATTCTGGACAACTCCACCGCGATGCTGGATCTGGCCGATCTCGGTTTCCGGGACACCAACTACGAGCGGTACTCGGCCAGTTTCGGTAAGCCCTACGGCATGATCCTGGTGGTGGGTCCGACCGGGTCGGGCAAGTCCACCACGCTGTACGCGACGGTGAACATCCTCAACCGGCCCGAGGTGAACATCATCACTGTGGAGGACCCCGTCGAGTATCGGCTGCCCGGTGTGAATCAGGTCCAGACCAACACGAAAGCGGGACTGACCTTCGCAGCGGCATTGCGGTCCATCCTGCGCTCCGACCCCGACATCGTGCTGATCGGGGAGATCCGGGACCATGAGACGGCCCAGATCGCCGTGGAGTCCGCGTTGACCGGCCACCTCGTGCTGAGCACGCTGCACACCAACGACGCTCCCAGCGCCGTCACCCGGCTCGTCGAGATGGGCATCGAACCGTTCCTGGTGGGATCCTCACTCGACTGCGTGCTGGCTCAGCGCCTGGCCCGGCGGCTCTGTCCCAAGTGCAAAGAGGCCTACCGGCCCAGCATGCAGACCCTGAAGTCGGCCGGCCTGAGCCTGGCCGCTGGACAGGCCGTGCCCGAGATCTACCGGCCGGTCGGCTGCTCCGCGTGTTCCCGCACCGGCTACAAGGGTCGGGTCGCACTGCACGAGGTCCTTCCGATCACCGAGCGGATCGAGCGACTGGCGGTGGAGCGGGCGTCCTCGACGCAGATTGCGGCGGTTGCTCGCGAGGAGGGGATGCAGACCCTGCGCGAGGACGGCATGTCCAAGGTGCTGTCCGGCCTGACGAGTCTGGACGAGGTGCTGCGCGTGGTCGTGTGAGGCATCCACTCGATTCAAGGATTCCAGTTGCTGTGCCGACACCGACCATGAGCCCTTGTGGAAGGACGTCGGATGTCGGTACACAGCGCCCCACCGCCCGCAACCCCGTACGCGTACGGCGCGGTGCCACCGCCCGCCGCGCCGCAAGCGGTCGCCGGACCCCCGCTGGCCCCACCG